>JAYTKL010000574.1:0-5876 GCA_043730305.1 Deinococcales bacterium
CTCGACGCGCTCGAGACGCTTGCACGCGCCAAACTGGTGATCGAAACCCCAGGCACAAACGGCGAGGGATTCAGGTTCACGCACCCCAGTTACGCCGAACTGCTGGGCAATGGCTTAATGAGCCTCAAACGCCGTCGCCTGCACGCCAAAGCCGCCACACTGCTCGAGACTCGAGCCGCACCGCTCGAACTGACCGAACATTACCTGGAAGCTGGCATGTATGAACAAACCCTGCAAAAAGGTTTGGAAGCCGGTTTGCTTGCCCAAAATACCTTCGCCTACCCGCAAGCCGAACGCGCCTACCGCATGGCACTGACCGCCAGCAGCAAACTCGAGCATGAACGCCTCGAGACGATGCGCGTGCGGCATCAATTGGCGGAAGTCTTGTCCTTCATGGGACGCAACGACGAAGCCATCAGTTTATGGAAAACCGTTATGGACAGCGCAGAATTGCTCGAGGGAGGATTGGAAGCGTCACTGAACGCTCGGGTCAGCGTCGCCAAAGCCTTAAGGTTGCGCGGTTCTTTGGATGAGGCACTGCGGCTTGTTGGCGAACCCAAACGCGAAGAACCCGCGTATGCGGCATTTTGTCTCGAGCAAAGCGCGATTTTACGAGAATTGCAAAGTCCAAAGCTGGCAAAACACTTTGGACTTGAGGCGTTGAGTGCTTCTAAACGTGAGGGAGATTTTGTTGGGCAGGCATTTGCAATCACAGGTTTAGCTGCTATTGAACGTGAACAAGGTCGGTTCACACGTTCTGAATATTTATTAAAATTAGCAATTCCTATAGCAGAGCAATCTAAAAATTATCATTTACTAACTAAAGTATGGAACGATTTAGGTGCTACTTTACATGGACAAAATAAAATTCACGAAACAACGACTGCGTGGGAAAATGCGGGCGTTTTTGCCAAGCAGATTGGAGATGTAAGAGTAGAAATTGTTATCGGAATCAATATTGCTTTAATAGAAATAAATAACAGTGAATTTAGTCAAGCAAAAATACGACTTGATCGGTCACTTTCTCTTATAAAACGCAGTGGCTTAATAAATTATCAATCATACGCCATATTTAATGCTGCAATTTGTGAATATGCTCTTGGTCAACTCGAGTTAGCCAGAACACAACTTGAGCAAATTCATGACCATCAACTCGAATCGCTTGCTCGAGGTTGGATCACGCGCATTACGCTTGAGCTTGGCGATGGTTTTGTCGCACAACTACCATTGATTGATATTTCTATTGGTGAGGATTTAGAAAATTTACTTCAGGTTCAATACGCAATCTCATTCGGTGATTATGCCAAGGCATTTGAGTTAACACAAACACCAAAGAATGATTGGTTCTGGGCGCTCTCCCATCTTCATGCGGCTTGGCGTATTGGCAAACATACTCCCGAAATGCTCGAACGTGTTTTACACCCACCTGCTGACTATGATGTAATGCTTATGCCAGAGTTGGCTGAAAATTACAAAAACTTCGTGGCGTTGGTTTTTCAAGATAATTGGAACAAACTGATGCAAGATCAACTGTCCGTTTTGGTCAAACAATATCAAGCTTCAGCCATTGGTATTCTGGCTCGAGATGTTGCTCTGTCATTGATCGAACACGACTAAACCCTTTTCTGGACATTGTTTCGATTCCTAAAACATGATTTTTTAAACGACCTTGCTAAACTGTGAAAATAGAGTGATACTCGGGAGGTTCAAACTCATGAAGTTAAGTGGATTTGTTTTAAGTATTTCAGTCGTGGCATTGATGGTTTCTTGTGGGCAAAAATTAACAACCGATGACGCCAATGCGCTGACCAACGTTGCCCCAAGTGTAATCGATGCAAGCATTCAAAAGATTGGTGGGGTAGCAGTTGGTTTAAGTTCCACACCAATCAACCTCGAGCCTCTCACAAAACTCCCCACCATCTTCGCTCGAGCTTTCGCCCCAGAGGTTGCCAGCATTCTTGCCAAAACCAATGCCTCAAATTTACTATCCTCAAGTTTGAAGGCAAACTTGCAAAATTTAGGGTCTGGGCGGGTTGAGACCATGCAGGCAAGGGCTGGCTCGAGTTGCGGGCAAGATGCGAACCAAGCCGATGCCGATCAGGACGGAATTCCTGACGCTGTGAACTACGTTTACGACTGCATATCATTGGGTGTAAAAACCACAGGCTCAATCGTCATCAAAGACAATTCGCCAAACGGTGACGGACCTTACGAGGTTCATATCAAAAACCTCAAAGCGCTAGACCAGACCAGCAATGCGTCAGTTATTCTCGGTCTTGACCTCAATCTCAAATCTGATACACCGCCTTACTCGGCTTCTGAGGGTTTTTCGATCACGCTTAAACCAGACGATAACAAACCCGAATTTGTCACGGTGGGTTTCACCTCGAATCTGAAGTACACGCCAGACAGCACTTTAAACCCGTTCAATGGTCAGGGAACGGTGGAGTCAAACTCGAGTTTCACGTTTGCGTACAACCTGAAAGACGACACGGGCAAAACGTTCCAAGCCAATAAAACCTTCAAGTTAGCGGTCAATGTGCATCGTAACGATGTCGCCTGTTCGGGTCGAGACGAAAAAATTGATGGTGGCAATGTACAGTTCTCTGACGATGCGGGTGGTTTCGTCCGAACGACTTCGGTTTCTTGCACCTCAAATTGGACGTGGGAAACCAACGTCAAATAATCTCGGGATTTAACATTGAACGGTCTCTCGAGAAAGGAGAGACCGTTTTTTCGTACTTGTGAGCTTCAGGCTTCTCGAGCTATTCTGGTATACCAGCAATTTGAAAGGTGGTAATCATGACCATGACCGCACCAGAGAAACCAGTCACAACCAAGACGCAAACGCTGCTTGACGCTCGAGCGCAGCACATTCCGCGTGGTGTCAGTGCCTTAACCCCGCTTTTTGCCGCCAGAGCCGAGGGCGCAAAACTCTGGGATGTCGAAGGGCGTGAATTTATTGATTTCGCGGGGGGTATTGGCGTACTTAACGTTGGTCACGCACACCCAAAAGTTCAGGCGGCGGTCAGGGCGCAACTCGAGAATTTTACGCACACCTGCTTTCAGGTGGTGGCTTACGAGTCTTATATTAAACTGGCAGAGAAATTGAATGCGCTCGTGCCGCAAAAAGCGGGGCAAACCAACAAAACGTTTTTTGTCAGCACTGGCGCGGAAGCCACCGAGAACGCGATCAAGATTGCCAGGGCGTTCACGAACCGTCCTGGCATCATCAGTTTTGACTCGAGCTTTCACGGACGAACGCTCATGGGCATGAGTTTGACGGGCAAGCAAAAACCGTACAAGCAAAACTTTGGTCCGTTTGCGCCAGAAGTGTACAAAACCCCGTTCCCAATGCCGTATCAGGGCATCACCACCAAAGACGCACTGGCTGGACTCGAGCATCTGTTTGACACCCAAGTTGCGCCCGAACAGGTGGCGGCAATCATCATCGAACCCGTGCAGGGCGAGGGCGGTTTTAACCCAGCACCAGCGGCATTCATGCGAAGTTTGCGCAACATTTGCGACAAGCACGGCATTGTCTTTATTGCCGACGAGATTCAATGCGGTTTTGGTCGCACGGGCAAAATGTGGGCTTACGAGCACAGCGGCATTATTCCCGACCTCGTGACAATCGCCAAAAGCCTTGCAGGGGGCTTGCCGCTGGCAGCCATCACTGGACGCGCCGACATCATGGACGCGCCGCATCCTGGGGGCTTGGGCGGCACATACGCGGGCAATCCTCTGGCATGTGCGGCTGGTTTGGCGGTACTCGAGATTTTTGAAGAAGAGAACATCCTCGAGCAAGCCGTTGCCCAGGGTGAATACCTCGAACGTGAACTGAAAGCCTTGCAAACCGATTTTCCGATGATCGGTGACGTGCGCGGGCTTGGCGCGATGATGGCGATAGAACTTGTGAAAGATTTGGAGAAGAAAACCCCAGATGCGGACGCTGCAACCAAAGTCGTCAATGCCGCGCTCGAGGCTGGGTTGATTATCATTAAAGCAGGAATGCACGGCAATGCCATTCGGATTCTCGTGCCATTAAACGCCAGTCAGGGCGAACTCGAGGCTGGGTTTAAGATTCTGCGCGGTGCGTTTGCAACGGTTTACAAGAAGTAAAACTCGAGATTAAATTATGTTGTTCAAGAAAGCGAACTCTCGCTTAAACTCTCACCCGGCTCGCCTCTTGATCCCAAAACGCACCTTGCGGGCGGGATCGCTTAGGCTCGCCACCCTCTCTCGAATTCGAGAGAGGGTTATCTCATGCACACACAATTTGGGCTTTTGAAACCTCAATTCGATTCTAAAAACACAGGAATTAAGCTCCCTTCTCTCCTGGGAGAGAAGCGCCCAAGCCCGAAGGTGTTGCTTTAAGGGCAAGAAGGGTCGGGGATGAGAGGAGGCAGGGCATTCGCTCGAGTTTCCACAACAGCAAAAGCTTTTCTCAAATCAAGGAGCTTCTTTATGACCAGTAAAAAAACCACAAAAACCTCGAGTTTGCCGCATTTTCCATTGATTATTAACGGCAAAGAAGTCACGCATGGCAGTCAAGATTTGATCGCTCCCGCCACGGGTGAAGTCTTTGCGTCGGTGGCAGTTGGAACGCTTAAAGATGTGCAAGATGCGGTCAAAGCGGCTGTGGCAGCGCAGAAAGTTTGGGCGGCGCTTTCCTTAAGCGAGCGAAGCAACGCGCTTTTAAAATTTGCGGAAGCGCTCGAGAAAAACGCGGAACGTTTGGCGAACCTCGAGAGTCTCAATGCAGGTAAGCCAATAAAGATGGCAAAATACAGCGATATTCCTGTGGCGATTGATAACATTCGGTACTTTGCAGGTGTGCTGCGGCGGGTCGAGGGTGTCGGTGCGGGTTCGTACATGCCTGGTTACACGAGCATGATTGAACGCGTGCCTGTGGGTGTGGTCGCGGCGATCACGCCTTGGAATTATCCGTTTATGATGGCGGCTTGGAAGTTGGGTCCTGCGCTCGCGGCTGGTAACGCTGTGGTCATTAAACCCGCGCCGAACACGCCAGCAACAACCATCGAAATGGCAAGAATCGCGATCAGTGCTGGACTGCCAGCAGGGTTGATCAATGTGGTGACGGGTGGCGCTGAAGTCGGTGAGGCGATGGTCACGCACAAAAACGTGCGCATGGTGACGTTCACGGGCAGCACCCGCACGGGCAGACGGATTGGCGAACTGGCAGGGCTTGGCACAAAACGTGTGACGCTCGAGCTTGGGGGTAAAGCGCCGTTTATTGTTTTTGATGATGCGGATATTGAGGCGGCGGTACAAGGCGCGGTGGCGGGAGCTTTCATTAACGCGGGGCAAGATTGCACGCAAGCCGCACGAATTTACGTGCAGCAAAAAAGTTTTGAGAAGTTCTTAAAACGCTTTAAAGCCGTGACCAGCAGCATTCGCATCGGGAAGCTCGAGTCTGAAAGCACCGACATGGGTCCGCTGTCAAGCCAAGTTCACCGTGACAAAGTGCATGGCATGGTACTTGCCGCCAAAAAACAAAAAATAAGGATTGAACTGGGCGGCGAGCTGCCGAAAGGTGCTGGGTTTTACTACCCGCCCACAATTCTGGTCAATGCGCCGCAAAACTCGAGTGTGGTGCAAGAAGAAATTTTTGGACCTGTGGTGGTGGTGAATTCTTTCAAAGACGAAGCCCAAGCCATTCAACTGGCAAACGACACCATTTACGGTCTGGCGGCGAGTGTTTGGACCAAAGACTCTCAGCGTGGTTTTAGGGTTTCATCCGCGCTCGAGTTTGGCACGGTCTGGGTCAACGATCACTTGCCGTTAACCTCGGAAATGCCGACTGGTGGCATGAAAGCTTCAGGCATGGGTAAGGATTTAGGGCATCATGCGCT
>JAYTKL010000575.1:0-10724 GCA_043730305.1 Deinococcales bacterium
CCGCGAGCATGTGATGCTGGCGCTTTTGACCCAGTACCACCGCAAGGGCGACCCTAAACTTGGAGACTTTAAAAATCTTCTCGAGCCTGATGATGACAAGCGCTTGTTGCGGTTAAGCGCCTGTTTGCGGCTGGCGGAATACCTCGAGCGAGCCAGGGCTGGGCGCGTGACCGACCTCGAGTTTGAGATTGGCAAAGACACGGTGAAAATAAAATTGATTGCCAGTGAAGTGCCAAGGGTGGAATTGGTCGAAGCCAGCAAGCAAGCGGGTTTGTTCGAGAAAGCCTTTGACCGCAAGCTCGAGCTTTACGCCGATGACTTGGATTACCGCAGTCGGCGCAGCACGCCCGGCGGCAAGACAAAACGCAAAAATGCTTGATGCGGCGTCCACTCGAGCGCGTAAAGGCTGGATTTTCTGAACTCGAATTTATCGCCCAAACTGGCATCACCCAGCAGCAACAGCGCGGTCAATTCGGAAATCCAGGGTTGATGCCCGACCAATGCCACGGTTTTATGCTTGCCCGCCAAATCTTCAATCAACTGCTGTAATTCGCTGCTTGGCGCTCGTGCCAGCAACTCGCAAGGCTCGAGCTTGTCCGCCACAGGTTCGAGCAAACTGGCGGTTTCTCGGGCGCGACGCCAGGGGCTGCACAGCACCAGGTCGTAATTGACCTCGAGTGTTTGCAGAATTTTGCGCAAAACTTTGGCTTGGTCTTTGCCTTTAAACGTCAATTTTCGCTCGCTATCGTGCAAGTCAAGGTGCGGGATTTCGGCGGCGGCGTGACGAATCAGGTGCAATTCCATTCGAGAAGATTACCGCAATTTCGACCCTCGGATTCAAGATTCCAACCGTAAGCCTCGAGGATGTGTTTCTCGAGCCGAGGCGTTAACCTGAACGCACTTTGAACTCGTCTCAAGCAAAATTCCGAGCGTACTCGGGCAGCGCGTACACCATCGCGCTGCCCGAAGGTCACCGGTTTCCGATGTACAAATATGTTGGCGTCCGAGAAACCCTGGCGGCTCAACTCGAGGTGCTGGACCCGCCACGTCCAAGTTGGGAACAGGTTGAACGCGTTCATGGGGCGGCGTACCTGAAAAAACTGAATTTTGGTACACTCGAGCCTAAAGAATTGCGCTTGCTGGGGTTGCCCTGGAGTCCAAATCTGGTCGAACGGGCGTTACGAGCCACGGGCGGCACACTTTCTGCCGCCAAAGATGCGCTCGAGACTGGTTTGGGTATCAACCTGGCAGGCGGCACGCACCACGCCTACCCAGATCACGGCGAGGGGTTTTGCACCTTGAACGACGTGGCAATCACGATCAAAGATTTGTTTGAAACCAGGGATTTACAGCGCATTCTGGTGCTCGATTTGGACGTGCATCAGGGCAACGGCACGGCGCATATTTTCCAGTCCGACCCTCGAGTCTTCACGCTTTCCGTGCATGGTGAACGCAATTACCCATTTCACAAGGAACGCTCGAGTTTGGACATTGGGCTGGAGGATTGGATCACCGACCAGGATTATTTTAATGTTTTGCAAACCCAAGTTTTTCCGGCACTCGAGGCTTTTAAACCAGAACTTGTCTTTTACCTGGCTGGCGTGGACGTGCTCGCCAAAGACCGATTTGGACGGTTCAGCCTCAGTCTTCAGGGCGCGAAGGCTCGAGATGCCAGCGTTTTTGCTTGGTGTCAACATGCGGCTATTCCAGTGGTCAGTTTGATGTCGGGCGGTTACAACCGCGACCCCAATGTGACCATCGAAGCCCATGCGAATACGGTCAGGGCAGCGCTCGAGGTTTTTGGTTAAAACTTTAAAACCTCGAGACTTTGACTTGATTACGACTTTAATTGAATGGTGATGTAGTCACCGTGCGACACAAAATCTGGATGCTGCAAAATTTTGTTCAATGCGGTTTGCATGGTTTGTGCCATGCCTTCCGTCACCCGATCAAAACCAAGAATTCTTGGGATAACTGCCTCGAGTTCCGAGCGTTGTACTCCAAGCGAGTGTTGCACCACATGTCGTACTGCTGTATCGAGTTCGATCAATGGCACAAGATCAAATTGCTTTTCGCTTGCAGATAATAACGCTCGAGTTCGGATTGGTACGGGTTCGTTTGGAATGCTGAGGGTATCGTGTTCGTAAATCCATAAACCTTTGCGAGCGCCCAAATCAAACACTTCGTTACAATGCGCGACGATTCTTGCGCCCATTCGAGTATTTCCTGTTTTGTTGGCTAAACGTTTTGTTAAAATGGTGCTATGAATCGGGTGTTCGACTTGTAAAATCTCGAGTACCCACGTGGCAACATAATTTTCTGCGATTTGATAAAACTCGATGTCGCCGTCGTATAAAGTTTGATCGAACATTTTGTACGGTACGGCTTTCACGTCTGCGTTTTGATGCAGTGGGTTGGGTAGCACTTCGGTAATGGCTTCCCTAAGTGTAACTGTACTTTCTGGCATTGCGAGTGCGGTTTGCAATTCGGGCATGATTAAAACAGGAATAACAGGCTCAAGTTTTAATGTTTCAAGTTTCTCGAGCAGTAAAGTACGTTGTTCTTGAGGGGCGCGGAACCAGTCGGTACTCCAAATTCGGTGTAAACGCCACCCAAGTTTTGCAAGAACTTCTGGACGTAAACGGTGCATGTCGCGGATGCTTTTCATTTGAACAACTTCGTTGGCGCTGTCCACGTCAATGCCAAGCAAGTAACCAATGTTGCTTGGGTGTTTGACTGCCAAGTCAATGCTTAACGCGTCACTGCCGATCATGGTTTCAACTTCAAAACCCACACCGCGTAAGAAGTCTGCAATATCAGCAATCAGTGCATCTCGAGTTTCGTGCTGCTCGAGTTTTAAGGTTTGGGTTTTGTTGTAGGCAAGCTCAAGGAAACGCTGAAAACCTGGTATTCCGCCGTTGCTGCGTTCTTTTAGTTCGTGAGGTAAGAAATTGACGAAGACTTCACAACGTCTTTTGGCTCGAGTTATCAGCACGTTTAAGCGTCTCCAACCATCTTGTTGTGCCAGTGGACCAAATCGTGCATGTAGTTTTCGTTTTGGTTGAGTATTATCAAAACCCGAACCAACACTTATCATAATCACATCGCGTTCGTCTCCTTGAACGTTCTCGATGTTTTTAACTACAAAACGGTCAGGGTCTTTTGGTTTGCGTTTGGATTTGGACTTAGATTCAGATTTGGGTTCTGGAGGCTCGAGAAACTTTCTTTGGGTTTCGCTCAGTTGATTGGTGGTCGCAAGTTTGTCGAGCAAACGTTCAATCTCTTTTTTCTGAGGTAAGTTAAATGTAACAACCATAAGACTTTCGTGCGTTCGGTGTTCGGCGTGGCGCAGCACCGCTTTGACAACCTCTTCTGCCTCCTTCACATTCACTCGTTTTTTGTCACCAGGTTCGTAGTACGTGTTTGGAAGGTGATGGTAGACCAAACCAAGGTCGCTCGAGCGTTCCAACGCGCTTGGGAAGGTCACAAGCTGATTCTTGTAATACATTTCGTTCGAGGTTTGAATGAGCGATTGGTGTTGGCTGCGGTAATGCCATGTCAAACTGCGTTTGTTACCTTCAAAACGACTCATGAACAAATCGAGTAAACTTGCGCCTTCAAGTTCGCTTTCGGGGTCATCGCCACTGGTTTTTTGAAAGAAATTGCTGGGACCAAGTTGCTTGGGGTCGCCAACCACAATGGCTTGTTTAGCGCGAAGCAACGCACCGAGCGCATCGGCAGGACGCACTTGACTGGCTTCATCAAACAGCACCACATCAAACTCGAGCGTTCCAAGTGGTAGAAAACTGGCAACCGACAAGGGACTCATCATAAAAACGGGTTTTAAAGCTTGAATGGCACGACCCGCTTCTTGCATTAACGTCCGAATGGGTTTCAATCGTTTCTGACGAGCAAATTCTTGTCGTAACACCCCAACTTGTCCAGCGCTCGAGGCGGCAGGTAAATTTTGTTGGTACGAATGCAAAATGCGTTCGCGGTTGAGAATAATTAAGGCTTTGTCGAGCGCTTGAAATTGTGCAACTCGATCATTTTGCATGGTACTCGAGAATCTGGCTAAAGCGTTGCGGGTTTCAAAGGCTTTGGACAAGAACAAGTTGTGTACCTCGAACGCAAATCCTTTGGTTAGCAAGCGGCTGGCATTTGCCCAAGAAACGGCTTTCACGCACTGGGTTAAACCAAGGTCAGTCAGGCGGGCTTCAAATTGATTCCATTCAATTGAATACCGAAAATCTTGGGATTTCATGGTGTAAATCTCGAGTTTCGTGTTCCATTGCTCCCAAGTTACGTCCTCAAAATGTGTTACGCCCAGACTTTCGAGTTTCAGTGCAAGGTGTTGTTGTAGCGCTTCGAGACTGATTTTCAGTTCGTTATGGCAGCCCAAAAAGGCTTGAGTTATTTTTTGTTGTTCGTTGGTGGTGGCGTACAAACCCAACTGCCAAGCAGGTGTTAACCCCGTAACAACATTCAAACGAATTTCTTTGACGCGTTTAACCATGCGCTCGAGCAAACCAAAATCACTGTTTTCGGCTTTCCAAGTTGTGCCAAACAAGGTTTTCCCTTGGGTTGCAAATTGGGCGAGTTCGGCACGACTTTTTCTGTCATAAGAAATCTCTTTGGCAACTTCAAGCAAATTTCTCTGGTGTTCTTTGGCAGGGTCATGGAATAACCCTGCAATTGCTGTTTTTGCATTGGAAACCTGGTTAAGTAGAAAGTCATATATCTCGAGTTTTATCCTCCATTGTGACCATGTGGCATCTTCAAACTGTTGAATTTCCATGCTCTCGAGCGGCTTTAGCGCTAGCAATCGTTGCAGTGCTTCAAGACTGGCACTGAGTTCGCTCTGGCAAGCTAAGAAACCCTTAACCACTTGTTGTTGGGCACTGGAATTTGCATACAGACTTAAATGCCAACTCGGAATCAATCCTGTAACAACATTAAGACGCAATTCTTTTACAGATCGCACAGCATTTTGAAGTTGCTTAAAGTCGCTATTTTGAGCTTTCCATGTAACGCCAAATAAAGTTTTTCCTCGAACAGCAAATTGTTCCAATTCAGCACGACTACGGCGGTCATAAGAAATTTGTTTTGCCACATCAAGCATATTATTCCGACGTGCTTGTAGAGGGTCGTGATGTAAAGCTGTAAGTAATTTTTTTGCATTGGAAACTTGCCTCAACAAAAACGCGTACCACTTACTACCATCCTTCTCGAGTATCTCAATCCATTGACTGGTATCAGTATCCCATGCTTCAGGACGCAACAGTGATTCAAGTCTTGAACGGATGTCTTGACAATGAATGCCATGTTTGAGGGTTTTGTCTTCTTTATCCCCCCATTCGTCCCATGCTGCAAGTTCGGGACGCAATCCAATTGGTAAGTTCAGAATTTCAATCTCTTGTAGCGGGGTAGCAAGTTCATTTAATTCGCGCTGGGTTTGGGGTCTAGGAACGTCGCTTGGAAGTTTCGTAAGTGTATTTTCCAAAGCATTTAACGCTTGCAGTGCTCGTTCTATTAAAGCTTTGACTTGTGGATCGTTGCCTGTTACGTGTGTTATGTCATACTGCCATTCTTGGCTACATTTTAATTCGTTCCAAGCGCTCTGCAAGTGCTGATTTGTCCATCGAAGCTCAGTCTCTTGTATAAAACTCAGACCTTCAAGAACGCCAATCCAATGATTGGTATCGGTATCCCATGCTTCAATCAGTAGCAATGGCTCGAGATTTGAGCGAATATCATTGCGATGCAAACCATTCTTAATGAGGTTGTATTCATTATCGCCCCAGGTATCCCATGCACCTAATTTTGGACGAATACCAAACGGCAAATTCAGGCTTTCAATCTCGAGGAACACCGCCGCCAAATCGTTTGTTTCGCGTTGTGTGTTTGGTCTGGGAACATCGTTCGGTAGTGTCTCAAGCGACGAATCTAAGGCATTTAAGGCTTGCAGGGCGCGTTGTACCAGTGTTTTGGTTTGGGCATCATCGGTTGGCAACCAATTTGTGCGGCTCGAGCCATAAAAAGCAAGTTTTTGTGGTGAACCATACCGTTCTAACCATTTCTGAGTTAATTCCAATTCGTGCAGCGCATTTTCAAATTGTGGTCTGTTCCAAGAAAATTCTATGCCTGTGGTGAGCGATGGCGCATTTCGCCCCTCGAGCAACGGGGTTGATGCCCGAATAAAGCCGTACAGTTCGTAGGGTGTAAAGCCACTCTCGAGAATCGGTTCGTGCAATGCGGTTTCAATTTCTCGGAGTTCTGTACTGATCTGGTCGAGTTGCTGCCCTTTGCCAAGGTCTTGGCTTAAATTTGTGCGTGGTTGGTTGTAAGCGCGTTGTAGTTGGTCACGCAAGGCGGTTTTGTTCGCATCTTTGCTGTGCAACGATAACGTGGCTTCGCTCAAACCAATGGCTTGCAAACGGTTTTCAACCACGCTTAACGCTGCTTCTTTTTCGGCAACAAACAAAACGCGTTTACCATTGGCAACCAGTGCCGCGATAATGTTTGTAATGGTTTGCGATTTACCCGTGCCTGGTGGACCTTCGATCACCAAATGATGCCCTTTGGTTGCCAGAAGCACCGCTTGTGACTGCGAGTAATCCGCATCCAACACATGACCCGTTTCGCTTGGGCGCACCACCATCTCGAGCCGAGCGGGTTCTGGCGGAAGTAACGGTGTGGGATTTACGTCGTCGCTGAGCAGAAGTGCTAAAATTGGATGCTTACTTAACTCGAGGGTAGCAGCCCAAGTGGTTGTGTCAAGGTCGCGGTACATGAGTAATTTTGCAAACGAGAAAAATCCCAAATACACTTGCTCGAACATCACAGGACCGTAACCTGCGCTTAAACCCTGGGTCACTCGAGCGGCGTACTCGCTTGGAATCAGGTCTTCTTCTTCACCAATGCTGGGCAGATCAAGACCCTCGAGACGCAATTTAAGCGCGAAAGCTTGGTTACTTTCGATGTCTTCATCGTTGTAAGTTAAACGAAACCCGCCGCCTTGACGATCTCTGGTTAACGCAACTGGCACAAGAATAAGCGGTGCTTGTCGTGCCAACAGCGGGTCTTTTCGGTCACGCCAACCAATTGCACCCAAAACCATAAAAAAGCAGTTAATGCCTTGCTCGTCAATGAATTCTTGAGCGGTTCGGTACAATTCGGTCAAACGATTTTGCAAAGCACCCGCCGTCATTTTCACGTTCACCCGCAAGTCACCACGTTTGGCTGCCGAAGCTCGAGGTGTGAAACTATCATCCTCATCTTCTTCGTTCGATTGCAACGTGGATTCAAACGTGATGCCTTTCCCTTCAATCACAAGATGCTGATAAAGGTCGTCGGCTGCAACATCCTCGAGAATCAATCTTTTGGCTTTGATTTTTCCTCGTTGATCCCGAGGTTGAAAATTAAGGAGCGGGTTTCGGTTGCCCAAATCGAGCAATTCGGTACGGTACAACTCGAGTTTGCGTTTTAACGGGTCTAAAGTCCGAAGAGCGGGTTGCGCAAGAGTCTCGAGTTCGGGTTTTGAATCGAGTGGAATGCTCTTAAAGGTTGTGCCTGCAAGTCCAATCAGTTGTGTTGGGGCTTGCATTTCTTCGCTTGTCAAAGCTGCCAATTGCCATGTCAGCAGGTTTTCTTCGCCAATAATGCAAAGCAAAGAACCTTTGAGATCAACCAGAACTTGTCGTGCTTTCAGGCTTGCCGAAATATCCTCGCAGGCAATTACTTGGGCACTGAGTGCCTGATACAACAACACCGTGCTGTCTTTGGTTAATACCGCGAGCCGTCCGTAAGCCAACATTGCAATGTCTATGGCTGGATTGTGCATTAACAATTGACGACGTAATGCGCCACTTGGAATGTCCCAAATGCTCACTTCGCCATCTTCGGAAAGTGTGGTCAACATCCGCCCACCAGGTTCTATCGAAACTCGAGAAACGGTGTTCAGAAGGGTAATTTCGCGCAGTTTGGTTTTCTTGTCGGTTCGGATAATCACGGCTCGAGGGTCGTTAATGGCGGTGCTGACAATGATTCGTTCGTCGTTGCTGAGTGTCACCTCGAGAATTGGAGTTTTGTGAAAATCATTCAACTCCTTTTCGATACTTTTTGGGTTTGGGTCGAGAAAAGCAAGGTTGTTGGGGTTTTGGTCTTTAAACCATGTCATTGCATCATCTTTTAACCAACCAACCCGACCACTTTTTGTACCAATCGCAACACTGTGCGCCCCAACTGCAAGTGCTGTGACAGGTTCACCAATCTCGAGCATCTTTTCAACTTCGCCAGTCAAACTCAAGCGTTCCAAACGATCATCTCGAGCGACCCACAAGCCAGCGCCACCACCCGCAACGACAGTCACTGGGCGGTTATTAAATACGTTCTTGCTCCCAGCACTCGGGAGGTGCAACACATCTAAAGACCCCGCAGAACCAAGCAATGTCAGAAAATGACCGCGTTCGGTCAAGCTAACTTTAACCACGTTGGGCGCGAGAGAATGCAGGTTTTGCCCCGAATTCGGGAATGCCGTCTCGAGATCAACCGCGTTTGGTTTTTCCTTCAAAAAACGTTGCTCCACCCGCCATTCACGTTTGACTGGTAAGAATTGCTTGCGTTGACGTTCGGCTTCCAACAGTGCATCCCGTAAAAACCTTGCAAATTCTTCCTCTTGTGCCAGTAAAGCCAAACCAATTTGGGCAATATCAAGAACAAATTCTTTCGCATCATCAATATCGGCATTCTCGAGAATCTGAATAAAACCACCAGCAACACCCGCGATCAGGTTGCCCACAAAAGCCGCTAAATCTTTTGGAGCGCTGGGAATGGATTTGCTGCCATCCAAGCAAACCAGTGCTGTTACGGCAAAATGCACGAAAATCTCGAGCTTAACCTGTGGTTCGCTGCTCATGTCATGTTCTGAAAAAAGCTCGAGCAGTGTTTGAAATTGCGCGTTGCGGTACGCTTCGAGTTTCTGATCTAAACTTGTTTGAGATTGCACTAAGCCTTGCCCCTCGAGCAACGCCAAGAACGCATCGGCATTTTGTAACCGTTGCGCTGGAAATACGATCAAAGCTCGAGTTAATGCTTCGGTTAACGCAAGTGGGGTATCTGATGGAACACGCAATTTGAAGGTGTCGTTTTGCACACGATCCGGCGCGGTTGGGACAAGCTCACCATAAAAAGTTGAAACGAGTGTTGCCGCAAGCGCGTAAATGTCCGTATACGTTCCCAAAGGGTAACTCGAGCCGTATTGTTCTATTGGCGCGAAGTGATGCGTCAAGATTGCCGTCATGTCTGCCGCTTGCATAGACCGTGCTGCCCCAAAATCTATTAAAACGGGCTGCCCTTCGCTTGTGATGTACACGTTTGCGGGTTTAATATCACGGTGCAGTAAACCCAAACCATGCACCCGACTTATTGAACGCAACAACGATTTGGCAAGGCGCATCACTTCAATACCAGACAAGCCGCTTTTAGAGGTAGCGTAATCATTAAGCGTTTGTCCTTCGATAAATTCCATCACGATGTAACTCGTTTGGTTCTCTTCAAAAACCTCGTTCACCCGTACTACACCCGCATCGCTAAACCGTGCCAAAGCCCTTGCTTCCTCGAGAAACCCTGCCCGCATTTGCGCCGCAGCTTCAAACGGCACTTTATTTGGGAACACAACAACACCGTTGATGCGTTGCGAACCATGCAAGAAAAACTCTTTGATTGCCACAAACCGTTGCAAGAGTTGATCGAAGGCTTTGTAGGTGATACCAAACCCACCCTGCCCCAAAACTTGCATCACACGATAACGGTCAAGCTGAAAACCTGTTGGGTGTTCGATTATGACAGGAACTTTGGAAGCAGTGTTGGAATCAATAGCTGTTATGGTGTTCTCGGTCACAAAACCCTTTCAAGTACAATGTCAATTGTTTATCTTGCTCGAGTGTTTCTTGATTTGTTTTAATCGTATACAGGGCTTTTGAACCTGAAACTTTTGATTGATACTGCCTTTCACCACGAATAAGGTTTTTGAGAAGTTAATTTTAGCATTGCAAGGTTTGTGATGCGGAAACTCGAGTTTCAAAAATTCCAAACCAGAATACGCCTTGCTTGTCGCTTAACTGTCGCTCGAGTAAAAATAAAGTGTTTCATATCAAATAATCTGCGTTTAGAATACGCCTTGCCTCGATTTTTGAAGCACAATCAGATTGTGGAATGGTTTGGGTAAATACGTTAAAGTGACACATGTTTTTTCGTGCTAAAACCGTGCCACTTTTTAAGACCGAAAGCGCAATTCCAAAACGACTTGGTTCATTTACGTTTAAGGAACTTGAAACGCACCCAGACCCAGCCGTTGGTACGAAATATTTGTACAAAAGCGGCGAAATTGTGGTTTCAACTTTTGTGTACAATCCCAATAAAACCCCTATCCCAGATGGTATTCATGATGAAGTTCATACTTCGGAATTTGAAGATGCAATTCGAGGTTTTGCCGAAGTTTCCAGACAACAAGGGCAACATGATCTTAAATTTGTTATTCCACCACCATCACTTTTTCCCGCATCTGACAATCAAACCGAATGGTATTTGTGGACGCTCATAGGAATTAACGAAACTGACAAACCTGACTGGTTCTCGTCACTCAGTCATATTTTAGTTCGGGGTGATGCTGGGAATTTTAATAAAATTCGGTGCAGCTATCCCGCCGATCTTGGCGATTTGGC
>JAYTKL010000576.1:0-5802 GCA_043730305.1 Deinococcales bacterium
AGGCGAAGATGCCATCATTGGTATTTTCCCAGCCGATCACCGCATTGGCGACTCGCTCGAGTTTCAAACTGCCGTACAGACTGCAATTCAGGCGGCACAAGAAACACCCGCCATCGTGACCATCGGCATGACACCAGAATATCCAGCCACGGGTTACGGTTACATTGAAGCTGGGATACAAAAAACCGAACAGGTTTACAATGCCAAACGTTTTGTCGAAAAACCGAGTCTCGAGATTGCCGAAAACTACCTGACCCAAGGTGGGTTTTACTGGAATGCAGGCATGTTTATTTTTCGTGCCAGTGTCATACTCGAAGCCTTCCAACGCCACGCTCCAGATTTACTCGAGGCACTGCAAACTGTTACAGATCGTTTTAGCTTAAAAGCCGCTTTTGAAACCATTCGCAAAGTCAGCATCGATTACGCCATTCTCGAGCCGTCCAGTCTCGAGGGTCGTGTGTTGGTCGTTCCAGCACAGTTTCAATGGGATGATCTCGGAGATTGGAATGCCCTGGCAAGATTGCTTCAAGGCGAACATCCAAATGTTGCCGTTGGACATCATGTGGGGCTTGATACTTCTGGTGCAATTATGTACACAACAACTGGTGATGATCTAATCGTTACACTAGGTTTGGAAGATGTGCTCATTGTTCGCGATGGAAATGTTACCTTGGTTGCCCGTAAAGATCGAACTCAAGACATTAAAAAACTCGTGGCTCGTATCCAAGCAATTCCAGAGCTTCAACACTTCATCTAAATATTAAAGGAAAATCATGGCGAAACGAGCTTTTATTACAGGAGTTACAGGGCAAGACGGAGCATACCTATCTAAATTGCTCTTGGAAAAAGGTTACGAAGTTTACGGGGCACACAGGCGCAGCGCCTCAACAAACTTATGGCGCTTAGAAGAATTGGGCATCGCAGACCAAGTTAAGCTCGTCCCCTTTGAGTTGCTCGAGTTCTCCAACATTGTCAGGTCGCTCGAGAAAACCCAACCTGATGAGTTTTACAACTTGGCAGCACAAAGTTTTGTCGCAACCTCTTTCGAACAACCCCTTTACACCGCCGATGTGGATGCAATGGGTGTCACTCGGATTCTCGAGGCAATTCGCATGGTGAACCCCAAAATTCGTTTTTACCAAGCCTCCACTTCTGAAATGTTTGGACTTGTTCAAGAAACACCACAAACCGAAAAAACACCGTTTTACCCACGCAGCCCTTACGGCGTTGCCAAACTGTACGGACATTGGATGACCGTCAATTACCGCGAATCTTTTGGTCTTTATGCCTCATCTGGCATTTTGTTCAACCACGAGTCACCATTGCGCGGCGAGGAATTCGTGACCCGAAAAATCACAACATCGCTTGCCCGAATCAAACATGGCAAGCAAAAAGTGCTCGAGTTGGGAAATCTCGAGGCGAAACGAGATTGGGGTTTTGCAGGCGATTACGTTGAAGGCATGTGGCGCATGGTTCAGCAAGACCAAGCTGATGATTACGTGCTGGCAACTGGACAAACACAAACGGTAAAGGAATTTATTGATCGTGCCGCAACAGTCATGGGTTTTGAACTCGAATGGCGTGGTCAGGCAGAACAAACCAAAGCTATTGATACAAAGACTGGAAACGTTGTGGTTCAGATTAATCCAGAATTTTACAGACCAGCCGAAGTAGAATTGTTGTTGGGAAATCCAGAGAAAGCCAAGAGTAAGCTGGGGTGGAAGCTCAAAGTTTCGTTTGAACAGCTTGTAACCATGATGGCTGAAGCTGACCTAAAGAAAACCGCACATTGAAATTAATCCAGATAATTTTTGGTAGGTGATGATTGAAAACAATTATATTGGCTGGTGGGCTAGGCACGCGATTAGCCGAAGAAACAACCTTGCGCCCCAAACCAATGGTTGAAATCGGTGGTCGCCCCGTACTATGGCACATCATGAACATTTATGCCGCGCACAACGTCACAGAATTCGTGGTTGCACTTGGTTACATGAGCGAATTTGTCAAAGGTTACTTCCTAGACTTTTATGCCCGCACCAACGACATCAGCATCGACCTCTCGAGCGGTAAAGTTGAAGTCCAAGCCGGGAAGCAACCAAATTGGAAAGTGCATTTGGTTGACACTGGTTTGAACACCCAAACGGGTGGGCGGGTCAAACGCCTCGAGAATTGGTTAGGTACTGACCAGACTTTCATGCTGACTTACGGCGACGGTGTTTCGGATGTCAACATCAAAGCCGCACTCGAGTTCCACCGCGCTCATGGAAAACTTGCCACAGTAACTGCTGTACGTCCTCCAGCTCGATTTGGTGGGATGCTTTTTGAGGGTGATCAAGTCACCAAATTTCTCGAGAAACCCCAAACGGGTGAAGGTTGGATAAATGGTGGGTTTTTTATTCTCGAGCGTGAAATCATGGATTACATCACACAAGGGGACGGTACGATTTGGGAACGCGATCCACTCGAGCGACTGGCTGAAGCGGGCGAGTTAATGGCGTATCGTCACGAGGGATTCTGGCAACCAATGGACACGCTGCGCGAAAAACAATTGCTTGAGGAACTGTGGCAGTCAGGTCAAGCCCCTTGGAAGGTATGGTAGCGCGATGAATTGGGCAGATTCTAATGTTTTTGTTACTGGAGCAACGGGCATGGTCGGCTCGAGTATGGTGGGTCGCTTGCTGGGTCTTGGTGCTTCGGTCACGGTCTTGATTCAAGATTGGGACACACAAAGTCAACTGATGCGTTCTGGTGACATTCAAAAAGTCAACGTGGTCAACGGCGCACTCGAGGACATTGGGGCGTTGCGACGTGCGATCAACAAATTCGAGACTGATACCGTTATGCACTTGGGCGCTCAAACCATCGTCGGTACAGCGCTGCGCAATCCACTCGAGACTTTTGAAGCCAACATCCGTGGTACATACCAGTTGCTCGAGGTTTGCCGCGAACAACCCAAGCTGGTTAAACGCATTTTGGTCGCCTCGAGCGATAAGGCTTACGGTGATAGTCCCGTGCTGCCTTACACCGAGGACATGCCGCTTCGTGGTTTGCACCCATATGATGCCAGTAAAACCTGTACCGATATTGTCGCCCAGACTTATGCCCATACTTACGACTTACCCGTAACAATTGCCCGTTGCGGCAATATTTACGGGGCTGGTGATCTCAACTGGAGTCGTATCATTCCTGGCACGATTCGAGCTACGCTCGAGAATCAACCTGTGCGTTTGCGCTCTGATGGAACAATGCAACGCGATTACTTGTTTGTCGAAGATGTAGTGGATGCTTTTTTGAAACTTGCCGAAAATTCGGATCAGAAAGGTATTCGTGGTGAGGGTTTTAACTTCTCGCCTGAAAAACCGTACCCTGTGCTCGAGGTTGTTGACGCAGTTCTGAACGTCATGAACCGTCAAGACCTCAAACCAATCATTGAGAATACAGCGAAATTCGAGATTCAACACCAGTATCTTGATTCGAGCAAAGCCAAACGACTTCTTGGTTGGACAGCCGCGAATACCTTGGTGACTGGACTTCGGAAAACTGTGCCTTGGTATCAGAAACTTCTGAACTCAGCAGCAAGCTAAGTCAAAAATCCCATCAAGAACATTCAAAAATGTGATACCTTTCGGTATTAGACATTAGGACGAAAAATGACACAAACACTCGAGCAACCAAAAACCAAAGAACAATTACGCGAACAGATTCTCGAGCTTGTCCGTGAATACCACGGCGTTGCTTTCCCAACTCGAGAATTTATTCCAAACCAAAGTGTTGTCCCTGTTTCGGGTAAAGTGTTTGATCATATCGAAATGCAGCACCTTGTGGACTCGAGCCTCGATTTTTGGTTGACCACGGGTCGTTTTGCCAAGCAATTCGAGCACGAATTTGCCAAATGGTTCGGCGTGCGTTCATGCTCACTGGTGAACTCTGGCTCGAGCGCCAATCTGGTCGCCCTTTCTGCCCTGACCAGCCCTCAACTCGGTAATCGCCGCTTGTTGCCTGGTGATGAAGTTATTACGGCTGCTGAAGGTTTCCCCACCACAGTTAACCCGATTGTGCAAAATAATCTTGTGCCAGTCTTCTTGGACGCGCACATCCCAACGTATAACATTGACACCACGTATCTTGAGGCTGCTATCTCGAGCAAAACCAAAGCCATCATGATCGCGCACACACTCGGAAATCCGTTCAATGTTGCAGCCGTCATGGAAACCGCGAAACGCCATAATCTTTGGGTCATTGAAGATACTTGTGATGCTTTGGGCGCAACCTACAATGGACAAAAAGCTGGCACGTTTGGTGATTTGGCAACTATTAGCTTTTACCCCGCGCATCACATCACGATGGGCGAAGGTGGCGCAGTCCTCACCAACAACCCACTGCTTAAGAAACTGGTCGAATCCTTCCGCGATTGGGGACGTGACTGCTGGTGCGAGCCTGGAGTGGACAACACTTGTGGCAAACGCTTTGATTGGCAACTCGGCGAATTGCCTCACGGTTACGATCACAAGTACACGTACAGCCACATTGGTTACAACCTAAAACTCTCCGACATGCAAGCCGCTGTTGGTGTCGCGCAACTCGAGAAACTTGACGGATTTATTGCCAAGCGCAAAGAGAACTTCAATTACTTACTAGAGGAACTCCGACCACTCGAGCAATACCTCGTTCTGCCTGAAGCCACCCCAAATTCCGAACCAAGCTGGTTTGGGTTCCCCATAACCGTGCGTGAAGATGCTCCAATCTCGAGGAATACTTTGGTGCAACATCTCGAGAAGCAAAAGATTGGCACGCGGCTTTTGTTTGGTGGTAATTTGTTGCGTCAACCAGCGTATAAAGACATTGTGCATCGAGTGGTTGGAAGCAGCACGGAAACAGATCGGGTCATGAATCAAACATTCTGGATTGGTGTTTATCCAGGGTTAAGTCGGAAGATGCTAGATTTTATTATTTCACGTATCAGAAACGTATTCCAGACCTTATGAATAACGAAAAAATAGCACAAGAAATCTTAGTGACTGGGGGATCAGGCTTTATAGGGAGTCATTTCCTAAAACAAGCACAACATCTTAACAACATAACGATTGTCGTTCGATCTAAATCAAATTTAGACAGAATAAGCGAATTAAACTCAAAACCTAAAATCATCGAAATCGATTCAAAAGAAAATTGGCTGATTGAAATAGAGCGGCGACAAAAAGCTAGTTCTCTCTGCGTATTGCATTTTGCAACTACTTATACCGATGAAACAGCAATCAATATCTCAAACATAGAACTGCCCACAAAAATCATGGAAACTTTGCATAGTTCAAATGATCATACTTTTATTAACACTGATACTTTTTTTGGGAAATCAATCACTACACACTTGGACTCACAGATATATACACAAAGTAAAAAAAGATTTTTAAAACTAGCAAAGGATATTAGTAATACGTTAAATATAAAATTGATAAACATGAGACTAGAACACATCTATGGACCTCATGATAATTATACAAAGTTTATTCCTTGGCTATTTAAACATCTAATTAATAACACAAAAGATATAGAATTAACTAGATGCGATCACATTCGAGATTTTTTAAATGTTTATGATACAATCACAGCTTATAACATTGTCATCGAAAGTCTAAGTAAGATACCTACGAATACCGAAATCTCTGTGGGCTCTGGGGTTGGGATTCCTGTTAAAGATTTTGTTATGTTATCAAAAAAAATTATCAACTCTATTTCTAATCTTAATTTTGGAAAGAGCGAAGATAGAGGTGATATTAAGTATTCTATAGGTAATACAACATA
>JAYTKL010000577.1:0-13850 GCA_043730305.1 Deinococcales bacterium
ATTTGCTCTTACGCCCAAGGTTATCAACTCATGCGAATGGTGGCGCTCGAGCGAAACTGGAAGCTTGATTTTGGCAGCATTGCACTGATGTGGCGCGGCGGCTGCATCATTCGGGCGGCGTTCCTCGAGAATATTAAAACTGCTTTTGACTCGCAACCCGAACTGCCAAACCTTTTGGTGGATGCGTACTTTGCCGTAATCATGCAGGCAAACCAGACCGCGTGGCGCAATGTGATCGCAACCGCAATCCAAAATGGCGTTTGGATTCCAGCCTTCTCGAGCGCCATCTCGTACTTTGACGGCTACCGCACGGGACGCCTCAGCACCAACATCATTCAAGCCCAACGCGATTACTTCGGGGCGCACACCTACGAGCGCCTCGACAAACCACGCGGCGAGTTCTTTCACACCAACTGGACTGGGCGCGGTGGCACGACCAGCTCGAGCAGTTACACGGTTTAGTCTGTAGGGGATGGTCTGAGACCATCCCCTACAGACTACGAGTTGAATTCACACACACCCGAATTCATGACATACTACTAGGCGTTGTGATCCGAATTGAACTCTGTACCGATGGACTGACCATCGAAGACCGCGAAAACATCCTCGAAGCCCTCTACGAAGAGCTTCGCATTTCACCTGGCGAAGTCTCGAGCGACGGAAATTTTGAATTGTTGCTGCAAGATTGCCACGAAGCCGATACCCTGGGCGCACCGTACCTGCGGGTTGACGGCGCGGTTTTTGCCAGGGTCACACCGCAAAAAGCCAGAGATTTGGTCAAAGCCAGACGGCGTTAACGTGCCAAGGCTCGATCATCTGGTGGTTGCCGCAAGAACCCTCGAGCAGGGCGTTTTGTGGCTCGAGCAAAAGCTGGGTGTGAAGATGCAGACTGGCGGCAACCACCCGCTTTTTGGTACGCACAACGCACTCTTAAAACTCGGTGAAACCACGTATCTCGAGGTGATTGCCGTTGACCCTGACGCGCCAACACCAACTCGAAAACGTTGGTTTGAACTCGATCAGGCGCATTTGCTCGAGCAACCCAAACTGATTCATTGGGTCGCAAACACCGAAAATATTCAAGCTCGGGTGCAAGAATTCCCAATGCTCGGACGGGTTCTGGAGGCTTCACGCGATGACTTGCGCTGGCAAATCAGCGTTCCAGACGATGGACACCTGAATTTTAATGGTTTGATGCCCACACTGATTACCTGGGATGGAATTTATCCAACCAGCAAACTCGAGCCTCGCGGCTGTGAATTGTTGAAACTCGAGGGTTTTCATCCCGAGCCGCTGCGCGTGAACGCCGCACTCGAACAAATGGACGCAAAATCCTTGCTCGAGGTTTTTGAAGTTCCGATTGCCAGACTCAAAGCGGTCATTCAAACGCCTCATGGCATTGCCGTGTTGTGACACACAGCTTAGAAAAATGTTAAGCTGAGCCACCAACGAGGTTAATTCGACTCCTGCGAGGGTTTGAACCTCAGACACCCGAACATCGGCATCTGAGCGTTCAACATTTCCAGGAGGTTTTCATGATTTTTCTGTACAGGAAGGTATTTCGTGGCACTTAACCCAAGCACCCTCGAGCCTCAAGTCTTGCAACAAAACTTTCACGAAATTCTGCCCGCCCTCTCGAGCCGCGAAGCCGTAATCGAAGCCACGCGCTGCCTGTTTTGCTACGACGCGCCGTGCACCCACGCCTGTCCAACCCACATTGACATTCCCAGGTTCATCAAAAAAATCAGCACCGAAAATACTTTGGGGGCAGCCAAAACCATTCTCGAGAGTAACTTTCTGGGCAGCACCTGCGCTCGGGTTTGCCCCGTCGAAGAACTCTGCGAGGGCGCGTGCGTGCTCGGCAGTGACCACAAGCCCATCGAAATTGGACGCCTGCAACGTTACGCCACCGATTACGTGATGAACAAGCAAATGGACGTGTTCAAAGCGGGCAAACCAAGCGGTAAAAAAGTTGCCGTGATCGGCGCGGGACCCGCCGGACTCAGTTGCGCCGCCGAACTTGCCAAACTCGGACACGCCGTCACCATTCTCGAGAAAAAGCCACTGGCAGGTGGATTGAGCACCTACGGCATTGTCGTCTTCCGCGAACCCGTCGAAGTCAGCCTGAACGAGGTCGAAATGGTCAAACGCCTCGGCGTGACCATCAAAAACAATATCACCGTCGGAACAGACATCGGTTTTGACGAACTCAACTCGAGTTACGACGCAGTGTTCATTGGCACTGGTCTGGGTCGCGTGCCAAACCTCGAGATTCCAGGAGAGAACCTTGAAGGCGTTGTTGACGGAATCGAATTTATTGAATCCACAAAAACCGACAAACTCGAGACCATCAAAGTTGGACAAAAAGTTGCCGTCATCGGCGCGGGAAACACTGCCATAGACGCAGCCACCATCGCCAAACGCCTCGGCGCACACGTCACCATGGTCTACCGCAGAACGCAAAGTGAAATGACCGCCTACAACTTCGAGTACGACTTCGCCAAACTCCAAGGTATCGAATACCGATTTTTAACCGCACCCGTCAGCATTCAAGGAGACTCGAGCGTAACTGGTTTAGAGTGCCAAACCATGCAACTCGGCGCACCCGACGCAAGCGGCAGACCCCGACCCGAACCCGTACCCAACAGCAATTTTACCCTCGAGTGCGACATGGTCATTAAAGCCATCGGACAAGAAAAACAATCCAGCCTCGCCCAAGAACTCGGACTGCAACTCGAGAAAGGTTACATCGTTGTCAACAATCAAAACCAAACCAGCAACCCTCGAGTTTATGCTGGAGGCGACTGCGTGCGGTTAAAAGGCGATGCCAGTACCGTCATGGCAGTGCAAGACGGAAAAATCGCCGCCAAAAACATCAACTCAATGCTTTTGCCTTAAGCTCCCTCTCCGCCGGTAAGAGAGGGCTTGGGAGAGGGGTAATGCCCATGATTTCACTCCAACATCGCCAACCTGATTTTCTCGAGCACCCCCTCGAGATTCTCGAGGATTTCGTAATTCCAAAATCGCAAAACACGAAACCCTTGAGACTCGAGCAAAGCATCCCGAATTTTGTCGTATTCGCTTCCCGCGTGATGATTCCCGTCGGCTTCGATGATCATTTTGTGCTCGAAGAAAACAAAATCCACAATGTAATGCCCAAGCGGTTGTTGTCGTTTTATTTTCACGCCCAAGGTGTTTCTTCGCAGATGTTTCCACAATATTTTCTCAGCAACCGTCATGTTGGAGCGCATTTGTTTTGCTCGAGCAAGCATGATGTCCACGGTCTATTTTTAGCACAGGTTTCTCGAGATTTATGTGCTTTTGCGTCCCCTCTCCCCAGCCCTCTCCCACCAGCGGAGAGGGAGAAATGCTTCAGGTGATGTATGGCTGATTTATCGATTGATTTTTGCGGTATCAAATCCCCGAATCCGTTCTGGCTTGCCAGTGCGCCTCCCACCAATTCTGGGCATCAAATCCATAAGGCGTTCGAGGCGGGCTGGGGCGGGGCGGTCTGGAAGACGATTGGCGCTCCAGTTTTGAACGTCTCGAATCGGTACGGCACGGTGAAATACAACGGTCAGATCATTGGGTTAAACAATGTCGAACTGATTTCAGATCGTCCGCTCGAGATCAACTTGCGCGAGATCGCTGAGATCAAAAAACTCTGGTCTGACCGTGCTGTGATTGTCTCTGCGATGGTTGAAAGCACTCGAGAAGCCTGGAAGGACATCATTCAACAAATCGAGGACACGGGTGCGGATGGTATTGAACTCAATTACGGTTGTCCTCACGGCATGTCTGAGCGCGGCATGGGCGCGGCGGTGGGGCAAGTCCCTGAATACTGCCAGCAGATCACCAGTTGGGTCACGGAATTCTCGAGCTTGCCCGTGATTGTGAAACTCACGCCGAACGTCACAGATATTACGTTTCCTGCTCGAGCGGCGGTGGCGGGTGGTGCGAATGCACTCAGTTTGATCAACACCATCAACAGCATTGTCGGCGTGAATTTGGACACCTTCGAGTTAAGCCCGAACATTGGCGGCAAGGGCGGTCACGGCGGTTACGCTGGACCTGCGGTCAAACCGATTGCATTGCATCTGCTTTCCCAGGTCGCATTGGTGCAAGAGGTCGCAAAAGCCAAAATGCCGATTTCTGGCATGGGCGGCATCATGAACTGGAAAGATGCCGCCGAATTCTTGCTGCTTGGAGCCTCGAGTTTGCAAGTTTGCACGGCGGCAATGTTGTACGGCTACCGCGTGGTCGAGGATATGATTGACGGGCTTTCCAACTGGCTCGATGAAAAAGGTATCTCGAGCGTCAATGAAATCATCGGCGCAAGTTTGCCGCGCATCTCAGATTTTGGAGATTTCGATCTGGGCTTTAAGACGGTGGCGCGAATCAACCAAGATTCGTGCATTCAGTGCGATCTTTGCTACATTGCCTGCAACGACACCGAACACCAGTGCATTGATTTGTACCGCGACGGTGCGCTGGTTGCAGCGGGTCATGATGCCAGGGACAACGGGAAGCACATGGCAACCGCTAGCCGTCCGTTTCCGGTCATCCGCGAAACCGATTGTGTGGGTTGCGACTTGTGCCACAATGTTTGCCCCGTTCAAGGCTGCATCGAGATGGTGCAAGTCCCAAGCGGACGTGAAGGCACGACCTGGCGGCAACTCTCGAGCGAGCGCCCTGAAGTGACCCAAGATTGGACTGCCATGAAAGCCTACAGAGCCGAGATTGGTTTGGATATTCACTGAATCTCAAGCGCAATTTTCAGTAGACTTTTAGGAAAGGAGGAATCCATGACCGCAACTCTTGAGAACACAGGCGCAATCCTCGAGCCTCACCGTTTTACCGTGCAGGAATACCAGCGAATCTTCGAATCAGGCATTTTACCAAGCGATCAACGCAGTCAACTGATTCGAGGGGAGATTTATTTTATGGCAGCAATGGGAAAAGCCCACCATGATGCACTTCGGATACTTGGAAAAATGCTGTTTAGAGCGTATTCAGACCTTGCTGAGATCATTCAACAATCACCCATCATAGTCTGGAATGATTCTGAACCCGAACCCGATTTTGCATTGATTCGCAGTGATTTTCCTGGTGGACTTCCTCAAGCAAAGGACGTGCTTTTGGCAATTGAAGTCAGTGATTCCACACTGAAATTTGACCGCGAGAAAAAACTTCCAGAATACGCTCGCTCGAGTATTGGAGAGGTCTGGATTTTGAATCTGGCAGAGGCGCAACTCGAGGTGTACCGCGAACCGAATGGTGAACAATTTTTGCAATTGCAAATCTTGAAGCCTGAACGACTTGTTTCGGCATTGTTCGCGCCAGAAGTGACGCTCGAGTGGTGGAACGCATTAACCGAAAAATCGTAAAAGTGTTGAGGGAGTTCTCATGTCATTACTGATTAAAAACGGCGAGATCATCACGGCAGACTCGAGGTATGTGGCAGATATTTTTGTGGAGAATGAAGTCATCACCCGTATTGGCACAAATCTCGAGACTCCAGAAAACACCGAAGTGATTGACGCGACGGGCAAGTTTGTGTTCCCCGGATTTATAGACCCGCACGTTCACGTGTACTTGCCGTTCATGGCGACGTTCGCCAAAGACACCCACGAAACCGCCTCGAAAGCCGCTGTCATTGGCGGCACGACCACGTTTATCGAAATGTGCTGTCCAAACCGCACCGAGGACGCACTCGAGGGGTACAACCTTTGGAAATCCAAAGCACAAGGTCACAGCGCCTGTGATTACAGTTTTCACATGTCGGTCACAAAATTTGATGACAATACCGAAAAACAACTTCGTGAAATCGTCAAAGACGGCATCTCGAGCTTCAAGATTTTTTTATCATACAAGAACTTTTTTGGTGTGGATGACGGCGAAATGTTTAAAACCATGACGCTTGCCAAAGAGTTGGGTGTGATCGTGACGGCTCACTGCGAGAACGCGGAATTGGTCGGGCAGTTGCAAGCCAAACTCTTGGCTGAGGGCAAAACAGGACCCGAGTATCACGAACCTTCCAGACCCGAAAGCGTCGAAGCCGAAGGCACAAACCGTTTTGCGACCTTCCTCGAGACGACGGGCGCGACCGGTTACGTGGTGCATCTTTCATGCCAACCTGCTCTAAAAGCGGCGATGGCAGCCAAATCTCGAGGTGTACCAATTTACATCGAATCGGTGCTGCCACATTTCATGCTCGACAAAACCCATGCCGAACGTCCAAACCACGAAGGCGCAAAGTACGTCATGTCACCGCCACTGCGCGACAAACGCAACCAAAAACCACTCTGGGACGCGCTCGAGCAAGGTTTTATTGACACGGTTGGCACGGATCACTGTCCGTTTGATGTTGAACAAAAAGCGCTTGGAATCGGGGATTTCACCAAGATTCCAAACGGCATTCCTGCCATCGAAGACCGCGTGAACGTGCTTTATACCTACGGCGTTTCTCGAGGCAATCTTGACATTCACCGTTTTGTGGATGCCGCCAGCACCAAAGCCGCCAAATTGTTTGGGTTGTTCCCACGCAAAGGCACGATTGCGGTTGGTTCGGACGCTGACCTTGTGATTTACGACCCAAATTATCGCGGGGTGATCTCGAGCAAAACCCAGACCGTGAACAACGATTACAACGGTTTTGAAGGCATGGAAATTGATGGGAAACCAAGCGTCGTGACCGTTCGTGGACAAGTTCAAGTGCGTGACGGGAAATTTGTTGGAAACTCGAGCATGGGTGATTTTTTACGGCGTAAACCACAGCATTTTTGAAATCTATTTTCAATCGGAGCATAATATGTCTATGAGCGAAATCGAATTAAAGCAAGAAGTATTAAAACTGCCACTGAATACTCGAGCCGAGTTGATTAAAACGTTGATCGAAAGCGTCGAGAATCCATCAGATGCAGAACTCGAGCAACTTTGGGCAGCGGAGGTAGATCACCGAATTGCTGCGTTTGAACGTGGTGAAATGAAGTCTTATTCTCGAGAGGAAATGCTTGCCCGTGTCAAATCCGCGTTATCGTGAGGAATACTTGGAAGCTGCGATTCTGGATTTGATCGAAATTCAGGGTCATTATGATTCAGCAGAATTAGGCTTGGGTATTGATTTTTCCAATGCTGTGACCAATCGGCTTGAAATGATTCTCGCGTTTCCAGAGTCGGCAGCAGTATTTAGTGCTGGTGGAGCGCGAAAAATAGCGGTTGGACGATTTCCGTATAACATTATTTATGTTATTCAGGGTGACACTGTCTTTGTGGTTGCGGTGGTGCATCAGAAACGCCATCCAAATCATTGGATTTCGCGTTTGAGGCTGTTGGATTAAAATTTCCTGCCTGGCATCTCAAAGAAGGATTCAATCTTGAGTGAATTCGATAATTTCACCATTTCCACCGATCAAACCCGTTTTGATCTCGAGTTAATACACAGCGTTTTGACCAAACTATCCTGGGCTGAAGGCGTGACACTCGAGGTTGTGAAACACGCAATGCAGCACTCTTTGGCATTCGGTATTTTTGATGATAACTCTCAAGTCGGTTACGCTCGAGTGGTCACGGATTTCACGCGCACGGCTTGGCTGGCAGATGTTTTTATCCTCGAGTCGCACCGTGGGCAGGGTTTGGGCAAGTGGTTCGTGCAGACCATGCTCGAGCATCCCAGATTGCAAACCGTAAAATGGCTGCTCACCACCGATGACGCGCACGATTTGTACCGTCAGTTTGGGTTTGCAGAACTTGATCCACGCAAATTCATGCTCCGCCCACCAAACAAACATTTTAACGAAGCCGTAAAATAATTCTCGAGGTTGAATGTGACGAATGCAATATTCCCACTTGTGGCTGTGAACGATGTCAGCATGATTTACCGAACCCGAGCACCAAACGGCGAAGCCCTCGAGACTGTTGCCTTACAAAACGCGAACCTCGAGATCAATCAGGGCGAATTTATTTCGTTGATCGGTCCGAGCGGGTGCGGTAAAACCACATTGCTGCGTCTGCTCGCCGATTTGATTCAACCCAGTTCTGGCAGCATTGGCATTGGCGGCAAAACCCCGCAACAAGCTCGAGAAGCCAGGGCTTACGGCTATGTCTTTCAAGCCCCAGCACTTTTTGATTGGCGTACGGTCATGGGTAACGTCATGCTGCCGCTCGAGATCATGGGTTATAACTTAACTGACCGTAAAACTCGAGCCGAGAAAATGCTGGCAATGGTGGGACTCGAGAAATTTTCCAAAAATTTCCCGTGGCAACTTTCGGGTGGAATGCAGCAACGCGTCAGTATCGCCAGGGCGTTGGCGTTCGAGCCGCAGCTTTTGTTCATGGACGAACCATTCGGCGCACTCGATGAGATCACCCGCGAAAATCTGAACCTCGAGCTTTTACGCCTTTGGCGCGAGACGGGCAAGACCATTATTTTTGTGACCCACAGCATTCCCGAAGCTGTATTTCTGTCCACTCGGGTTGTGGTCATGACCCCGCGTCCAGGCAAAATAGAGAAAATCATCAACGTGGACTTGCCTCACCCACGCGATTTTGACACCCGAGAATCGCCAAGATTTTTTGAAATCGCCACTGAAATTCGTGAATCACTTCGTCACGGTCACGGCTACGAGGGGAATGAATGACCCGCTCGAGCAATTTTGTTCCGATGTTGGTTGTGGGTATTGTGCTGATAGTCTTGTACTTCCCGATCATGTTGTTGGCAAATTATCCCGCCGCCGCTCGAGCCTTGGCGCGTGGTGCAGTTCTTGATTGCAAAACTGCACTCGAGTGTAGCTTTGACATGCGCAGCCCGATTATTCCCTCTCCAGCGCAACTTTTAAAGGGATTCTCGAGTTTGTACTTTCCACCAACTTCAGAAACCAGCGTGCCGTATAACGCGTTTTTTACTGGACTCGAGACACTCTCTGGTCTGTTACTTGCATCAGTCGTTGGACTGGGTTTGGCGGTGTTGCTGGTTGCTTCTCGAGCCTTTGAACGCGCTCTTTTACCGTGGTTGGTTGCCTCGCAAACCGTGCCGATCATTGCGATAGCGCCAATGTTGGCAGTGTTGCTTGGTCAATACGGTGTTGAGGGTTGGATTCCAAAGGCGATTATCGCGGCGTACATCGCGTTTTTCCCGATTGCCATTGGCGTCTCCAAAGGATTGCGTTCGCCCGACCCACTACAAGTAGATCTCATGAAAACCTACAACGCTGGCAGCCTCCAAACTTTTTCAAAACTGCGTTTTCCCTCGAGCATCCCGTACCTGTTCACAGCGTTTAAAGTGTCTGTCACCGCCGCGTTAATTGGCGCAATCATTTCCGAATCCGCCACGATTTCTGGTGCGGGGCTGGGCAAAATGCTGTCCGAAAACTCTCGAGCCTCCGACGCGGTGGGGCTGTGGTTGGTCATGATTGGCAGTGCGATTCTGGGTATTTTGCTGGTCAGTATTGTCGGTTGGCTCGAACGGGTGGTGACACCGTGGCAACGAAACCATTGAACGTACTGCTGTTCGGTGCGGCTGGCGTTTTCATTTCTCTTTTGGGAATGATTTTGATTATTGCCAACCATTGGAACTCGAGCGAACCCTGGTCTGGCTTGAGCGTGGCTTTAAGTTGCATCTTGGCGTTTCTGGGACTGTGTGGAGTGGGCGGAGTCTCGAGCGGTGTTGTCAGCCTTCTCAACGCCCCTCGAGTCAAAGATAAAACTGGTTTTGACCTTGGACTTTCCATCATTTCACTTCTTCCCGCCATTTTGCTGGCTGTTGTTGCCGTGGTGCTTGTCGAAGCACTCATTCACGCCTTTCAAATTCCTGTCGCGCAAATTCCAGCCCCAACCGCCGTGATTCAAAAGTTCCTCGAGTCATGGCAAGTCCTGTGGCGCGACACGCAAACCACGTTGCTTGAGGCGAGTGTCGGTTATCTCATCGGCGCGAGTCTGGGAATTTTTGTGGCAATTCTCGTCTCGAGATACCAATTTCTGAACCAGGGTCTGATGCCTTACGCCACCATCTTCTCGAGCATTCCCATCGTTGCCCTTGCGCCCGTGATCGTGAAAGCCGCTGGACTCGAGTGGGGGTCGAAAGCCGCAGTCGTCGCCATCACTATTTTTTTCCCAGTGCTGGTCAATACCGCAAGGGGTTTGCTCGAGGTGAACCCGCTCACCATTGACCTGATGCGCTCTTACGCCGCCGACCCAAGACGGGTTTTTATGGATTTACGCATTCCAAACGCGCTGCCCTACATTTTTAACGCCCTCAAAATCAGCACCACCCTGGCACTGATCGGGGCTATCGTCGCAGAATTTTTTGGTTCGACGGGTTCTGGTTTGGGTTTCAGAATTCTGGTCGAAACGGGACAAGCCAGTTTTGACAGCGTTTGGGCTGCGATCAACATTGCCTCGTTTTTGGGAATTATTTTTTACAACCTTGCCGCGTTGCTCGAGCGACGGGTGACGGGTTGGCACGTGTCATTTCGGGAGTAAATCTCGAGTTTGTTCATTTGATACTTGAAAATCAATCAAATGAAGACTATTCTTATTTTGGAGGATTTTATGTTGCAAACCTACACTCCTAAACAAGTTCTTGACGCATCAGTGCTGGGTGCAAAAACCCTAAAACTGAAAGCAAACAGCCTGACTCAACTCGAGCAAAAACTCGAGCAAGGTCTGAGCTTTCGGGTTTTTACGCAATTACAACTTTTTTTTGACCTGACCGAAGTTCAGTTTGGGCAAATTCTCGGTATGGCAAGCGCAACTTTAAGACGGCGCAAAGAGGCAGGAACGCTCAGTGTCGAAGAGAGTCATGCGCTGTACCAAGTTGCGGCACTTCTCGAGCGTGCCAGTTTTGTCATTGGCAACGACGCACAAGCCAAACACTGGTTGTTACAACCCGCGTTTGCCCTGAACGGACGCACGCCCCTCGAGTGTGCGGTTTCTGCGGTTTGGCACGAAGAAGTCCTAAATCTTTTGGGTCGGCTCGAGTACGGGGCGTACAGTTGAAGCTTTACCGAATCGCTGGCGAAAAACACAGTGCTTGGGACAGTGCCATGAGTGGTTACGGCGCTTGGCGGTTTGGTGCTCGTTGGAACAGCCCAGGGCAGTACATGGTCTACACCAGTGACACGCAAACGCTAGCGGCTTTTGAAACCCTTGTTCACTGCGACGAACTCAGTTTCAGGCAATCCAGAATGGTTGTGACCCTCGAGATTCCCGATGCTGCGGTCTTGCAACTGAACCTTTCCGACCTTCCAGAAAACTGGATTGACATGCCGTATTCCCAAAGCGCTCGAGCTATTGGTGATGCGTGGTTAACAGATCAAGCGTCGGTGGGTTTAAGCGTTCCTAGTGTGATGTTCCCTCGAGTTATTGAGCGCAATGTGTTGCTGAATCCGTTTCATCCAGAATTCTCGAGTTTGGTGACCCATGTTTTGACCGAAAGGTTTGTGTTTGACGAACGTATTAGGTTGCATTAAAGATTTTTGGTAACTCGAGCGACGGAGCAAATCACGAACTCGAGTTTTGAGGTTTTGTGAAACCCCAAATTACTGTAATTCTGCGCGGATATTTCTTCCGGTTTTCCGTGGTTTTAACGTCACAATCACATCAAACCCCAACGCTCGAGCTTGTTCAACCAAAGACCGAACCTCGAGATTTGCGTCTTCTTGCTCGCGTTGATGCACCCTTCCTCGAGAGACACTTAAATTCTGACTGACTTCCGCCAGCGTTTGACCCCGTTCCGCTCGAGCGAGTGACAAAAGTTTTCCAACGCTTCTGACCGTTAATTCGGTTTGAACCGTGTTTTGAATGTCTGCGGCAGTCCAATTCTTGGCTTTGGTTTTTCGATTTGTTTTCAGAATACCTGTCTCGAGTTCTTCAGGACTGATTTCTTCCAACAGTGCTTTCAATTCTGGTCCGATTTCACCTTGAAGCTCGAGGTTTTTAGCTTTTTTCATGATTCCTCCTGAAAGATTTGTTTCCCAGCTTTGTACGCTCGGAAAATGGTGGCGACTTCCTCAAGTTTGTTGGCGTTGGGTTTATCGTCTGGTTTGATTTCAGCATTGACGCAAAATGCCATTTCTTCGGCTATGAACAAGTACACCCGAACACCACCTTTGATTCCACCTCGAGAACGGGTTTTGAGTTCCCAAAACGGAAGTCCAATCAGTTTTTTGAGATATCGGCTGGAAAAATCGTGTTGGTGAAAATCACTGAGCATTTCGATACTGGCATCAACAGCGTTCTGGTGTCCTGTTTCGGCAAACTCGAGCAGGTTTTCGATCAAAAGCGGATGTTGTGCGTTCAAGCGTGAGGGAAGGTAGGGGAGACGAAGGACGATCATTCAAAAGTCAGAGTAGCCTCGAGCAAAGATTTTGTCAAGTTAAGACTATACAATTTATATGCCAAAACTCTAGTATTAAAGTGCGATATGCTCTTGAGCGACGGGGCGATGCACGAACTCGAGTTTTGAAGATTTTCGAAATCCAAAATCAGAATTGTGTCTCGAGTTCAAACTATGATTGCACTCACAAGGGCGGGTTCTTTTTTGAATTCCCTGGCATTGATTTAATTTGATTAAACTCGAGAAACTTCGTAAATACAATTGCTAGAAGTTTCCGATTCATTGACAATCATAAAACGCGTGATACACTGCTTTTATGCACAAAAAACTACTTCTAATCACTCTTGTTGGGCTAGCTGCATGTAACAATCCTGGTGGCTCAAGTAATTTGCCACAACCATTAGAACTGCATGGGACAATTCAAAATTGGCCTGCTGGAAAAACTGGAAAATTGCGTTTGAGGTGGATTCAACTGTTAACGGGCAGCGGTGCTTATGGAGAGGTGATAACTGAACCTATTATCACTACCACTGATGGCATGTTTACACGCACGCTGCCCACTACAGGCATTGAAACATATTTGAGTTCTTCATCCAATGATTTGGGAAATTGTGATGCGACTGTTATTCCAAATAACCTCAAGACCATCATCTTTTACGAATTACTCACTTCTGCGAATGGTGTCGAGGTTGGTATTGTTCAAGAATCAGATATCCCGCCAATTGACTCCACAACATCTCCACCCATTGGCAGCAATTCTATTTGGTACATTTATTCTGACCAAATCGGTAACATCAACGCCACATGCGACAAGAATAGTCCAACCTACACCTATTCATACAACATTAACTTGCAAAAAGGTTGGAATGCTGTGGCATACAGCCATACGGTAGTGGGAGGTCACACATACAATGCGTTTACCACTGGCAAACCGAGCAGTACAAAGTGGTATCTGCAAGGCAATCTTAATTTTGATAGACTTTGACTACAAATTCCAAATAAATCTTATTCGAGTTGCAAATTCTCGAGCATCAAAAAAGGGCGCACCTTTTACAGTGCGCCCTTTCTCTATTTCCTTAAACCTCAATCCCCTGCGGGTTGTTGTTGGTTCGCAATCAACCTTGCACGCTCACCTCGAGCGTCACCCTCGAGCACGCGCTCTTTCAAGCGTTCGTCCACAATTTGGGTGTCTTTGACAAAGTCTAAGCCTGTGCCTGCGGGTATCAACTTGCCGAGGATCACGTTTTCTTTCAGACCGATCAGGTCGTCCACCTTGCCAGCAATGCTAGCTTCGGTCAGAACGTGCGTGGTGTGTTGGAAACTCGCGGCGGAGAGCCATGATTTGGTGCTCAGGGCGCTCTTGGTGATGCCCATGAGCTTTGGCTTCCATGAGGCTGGGGTCTTGCCGAGCGCCTCGATGCGTTCGCCTTCGCGTTCGACATCGAATCGGTCCATGATTTGTCCCTCGAGATAATCGCTGTCGTTGCCTTCAGTGATTTCGACGTATTTGAACATT
>JAYTKL010000578.1:0-25265 GCA_043730305.1 Deinococcales bacterium
GGCAACGCGATCAGTAGCGCCAAGAAACTCGAGGCGAGAATCAATGGCAAGGTAACTGGCAATCTGGTCACAATCAAATCCTTGACTGGCGCAGAAAGAGAAGTGCTTTTACCCAAATCACCCTGCACCAAACCCAGAATCCAACGTCCAAATCGCTCGAGTGGCGGCTTGTCCAAACCAAGTTGCTGAGATAAGACTTTGTACTGCACGGGGTCGTTGTTCAGACCAATAATAAGCTGCACAGGGTCGCCAGGCACAATCAACAACGCACTGAACACCATAATCGCCGCCAAAAAAAGCGTGATGAAGGCAGTCAGGATTCGGCGCACGAGAAATGTAACCGTCACCAAAAAAGTGTAACTCGAGGAACGGCAAAAGCACCAGTTGACTAGGGGCAATGTTTGCGTTTAACAGTTAACTCGAGCAAGAATAGTGCATGAAAACAGCTTTTTTGGGTTTGGGCATCATGGGCTATCCGATGGCGGGACATGTATCAAAACAATTCGAGACCCTGATTTGGAATCGCACGACCCAAAAAGCCGAATCGCACAGCATCGAATACGGCACGCACAACATCTCGAGCTTTGCGGAACTCTCAAGCGTGGACGTGCTGTTCACCTGCTTTCCGACCTCGAAAGAAGTGCTCGAGCTTGCACCGAAAATTCTCAAAGTGGCAAAAGCGGGTTTGATCTGGGTGGATTGCACCAGTGGCGACCCTGCCAGTGCTCGAGTGTTGAATTCGATGCTCGAGGAACGAGAAATGTTTTACTTGGACGCGCCCGTTTCTGGCGGCGTGGCTGGGGCGATCAACGGCAAATTGACTGTGATGGTTGGCGGGAGTGAACCTGTCCTCGAGCGGGTCAAAAACGTGCTTGAAAGCTTTGCCGCCAAGATTGTTTACTGCGGACCAAGTGGCGCTGGAATGGCAGTCAAAGCCGCAAATCAAGCGCTGTTGGGCGTGAACATTCTGGCACTGTCTGAAGTATTGCTCGGACTCGAGAAAGCTGGCGTTCGCACCAGCACCGCGCTAGATGTGATCAATGCCTCGAGCGGACGATCAAATGTCAGCATGAATTTGTTCCCCGAACGGGTGGTCGGACGCGGTTTTCCAGCCACGTTCGCGCTCGGGTTGATGGCAAAAGACGTGCGGATTGCATCCCAAGCCTTACGTGAAGCTCGAGTTCCATCACCGATCACCAGCTTGACCGAAAACCTGCTCGAAATTGCCTTGCGCGAACTGGGCAGCGACGTGGATCATGTGGCTGCCGCGCAACTGCTCGAGCGTTGGGCAGGGACAGAATTGGGAATTGAGCCGAGTCAAAGCGAAAATCCTTTAGACTAAACCATGAACATTCTGGTCATTGGCGGTACACAATTTCTGGGGCGGCACTTGGTCAACGTGGCGCTCGAGCGAGGGCACACGGTGACTTTGTTTAACCGTGGCAACCGCAACCCATTTCCGCAACTCGAAACCATAAAGGGCGACCGCGACCCCGACAAAGGCAACGGACTGGAAGCCTTAAAACACCGCGATTTTGATGCGGTGATTGACCCGAGCGGGTACGTGCCCCGAATCGTCAAAGCCAGCGCGGAACTGTTGAAAGACCACACACAGCATTACACGTTCATCTCGAGCATCAGTGTTTACGCAGGATTCAGCGAACCCACCAGCGAAGATGCACCACTTGCAAAACTCGAGGATGAAACTGTTGAGGCGGTCACGGGCGACACGTATGGTGGTTTGAAAGTCTTGTGTGAACAAGCCGCCGAAAGTGTGTTCTCGGGGCAAACTTTAAACATTCGCCCTGGTTTGATCGTGGGCGAGTTTGACCCCACAGACCGTTTTACCTACTGGGTCGAACGTGTCGCTCGAGGTGGAAGAATTCTTGTGCCAGGAACGCCAAATCTCGAGACACAATTTATTGACGCTGCCGACCTTGCCACCTGGACGATTCGCATGGTTGAACGGAACACCACTGGCATTTTCAACGCCACTGGGAACACCACCACCATTGGGCAGGTGCTCGAGACGATCAAAACTTCGCTTGAGGCAGATGCGAGTTTTGAATATGTTCCCGACGCATTTCTGCTCGAGCACAACGTCAACCCTTGGATGGGCGAGCAAAGCCTGCCATTGTGGATTCCTGCCAAAGAAACCGAAAGTTCCAGTTTCGCCAGGGTTTCAATACAAAAAGCCTTGGAATTGCACTTGGGTTTCCGACCACTCGAGTACACGGTTCGGGACACCAGCGAATTCGTGAAATCTCGAGGAGCAGATTATGTTTGGAAATCTGGTTTAACGCCAGAAACAGAACTCGAGTTGCTCGAGGCGTGGCAGAAAACCAAAACGTCTTGAATGGTATCGTTTGAAAGTCATCAAATTGGCGCAACGGGAGAATCATGAACAAACTTATTCTCGGCTTAATCCTTATCACTTCACTCGCAGCTTGTGGCGGCACTTCTGGCAACACGACTTCAAACGCCAACCTGACCTTCTCGAGCGCAACGGGTGGTTACAACGGCAGTTTAGAGCCAATCACCAGCAATGTCACGGTGGCTGGGGTTATTGTGACGACCGCTCAGGGTTCGGGCACTTCAAAACGCGTGTTTGGCGTTTCATTGCCGATCAATAGCCGAGATGAAGGTGTCACGTATGTCATCAAAAACGTAACCAACGCAAGTCTAAATTACAGCGAAGGCGATCCAAGCACCGGAAAAATCTGGAGCGTGACAGGTGGCAGCATTAAAGTCATTCGCAAAAGTGGTCGAACACTGATTTTCGAGTTGATCGCTGTCACTTTGGGTACTCCAACAGGAAATACTTCTGGTTCTACTGGCTCGGTCACGGTCAATGGAACAATTGGCGGGGAATCAATAACCCCACTGCAATAAGGCAAAAAACGCGTGGGGATGTAGTCTGAGACCATCCCCTACCGTTTTACAAAAATTCACTGATGACCTGATTTAACACCCACAAGCCATTCGTCGAGGCGCGAACAAACTCACCTTCAAACTCGAGCAAACCCTGAGCAACCAGTTTCTCGAATTGTGGGGCAAAGTAATCTGACGCGTTTAATCCTGCTCGAGCGGAAATGTCGGATAGATTAACACCAGAAAGCAAGCGCAAGCCAGAAAAAAGCGCATCGGTCACAAAAGATTCTCGAGTGACGGCTTCAATCTCGCCGCGTTCGCCCGTCAGCCAGTTTGAAAGGTGCGGGTTGGTGCGACGGTACGCAACGACTTGATTCTCGAGCGGCACAACTTGAATTCCAATTTCGAGGTTTGGGTAATGCCCTGCCGCGCCAGCACCCAAACCGTAGTAAAAACGATTTTGCCAGTACGCAATGTTGTGGCGCGATTCAAACCCTGGTTTGGCATGGTTGGAAACCTCGTAACGCGCCAGACCAAATTCGGCAAGCACCGATTCGGCTAGCTCGAGGGAGCGTTCCTCGTCTTCGGCACGAACTTTGACACCAGCGCGGAAAAAGGCTGTCCCCTCCTCGATGGTCAAAGTGTAACAACTGATGTGCTCGAGCCCCAACGCGCCAAGCGTGCGCAAATCTTGTTCGACGTTTTGCCCTGGGACTGCGGTGATCGCGTCGCTGCTGACCTGAAAACCAGCCGTCAGCAAAGTCTCGAGCGCCGTCAGTGCTTGCTGGGCGTCGTGGGTGCGTCCCAGAAATTTGAGCACTGAATCTTGAGTGCTCTGCACACCGACACTGGCACGGGTAAACCCCAAATCGCGCCAGAGTTTGGCTCGAGCCGCGTTGACCGTGCCAGGGTTAACCTCGAGCGTTGCCTCTTGATTCGCCCACCCAAAATAGGTGCGAATGATGCCAGCAAGGGAAACGAGTTCATGGTCACGCAAGAACGACGGCGTGCCACCGCCAACGTACAAGGTCGTCAATTTAGTGCCACCGTATTGTTCTGCCAACACTCGAGCATCGTTCTCGAGTTCGGTCAAATACGCCTCGACCAAACCCGCACGCCGCTCGAGCACGTGAAAATCGCAGTACGGGCAGATGGTTGGGCAGAATGGAACGTGAACATAGAGGTGAGGAATCAAAGTGGGTGTATTTTCGGATCATTCATCGATTCTGGCAAGGGGCGTATTCACTGCCAGCGAATCCTGCCTTCAGACTCGAGATTCCCAAGTTTCTCGAGCGCTTCTGCAATCAATGGAATTGTTCCCGCAATCAAGATCAATCCATTTTCGGGCGTGATTTCTTGTGCAAGTTGAAGTGCTTGGGAAACATTGCTCGAGATTCTGGCGTTTTGATAATGTGACGCGATGGTTTCGGGCGCGGCGGCTCGAGCGGAATAACTGGCTTTGGTACAAATCACAACGCTCGAGATGGGTTGTAAGGCTTTGGCAACCTGGGCAAAATCTTTGTCGGCTTGACTGCCCACAATTAACGTCACCGGCTCGAGTTTGTTTGTGGTGACGAACTCCGCCAAAGCTCGAGCACCGTGCGGGTTGTGAGCGGCATCCAGAAGCACGCTCGGGCTTCCAGGAAGGTACGTCAGCCTGCCAGGATTTGAAGCGGTTTCTAAACCGTGCTGAATCGCTGCTGCGGGCATCTCGAGAATCTGGGCGGCGGCAACGGCAAGGGCAGCATTTGAGGCTTGATGAATACCCAACAACTTTGAGCGACCAGAAATTTTTCCGAGCGGTGTGGAAACCGAAATCTCGAGTCCTGAAAGCCCCAAATCCCGGGTTTCAAGCAGAATTTCACGGTTTAAAACCCAGATTGGTGCGCCTAATTCCAAAGCTCGAGCTTCAATCACTTTGAGGGCTGCCCCTGTTGCCCCAGTCACAACGGAAACGCCAGCCCGAATGATGCCCGCTTTTTCAAACGCAATTTCTTCCACGGTGCTGCCCAAAAACTGGGTGTGGTCGAGGTCAATGTTGGTAATCACACTGACTTGCGAATCCACGGCGCTGGTCGAATCAAGTCGTCCACCCAAACCAACCTCGAGCACAGCATGACTCACTCGAGATTCGGAAAAATAGAGCAACGCGATGGCGGTGATGAGTTCAAAAAAAGTTGCGCCAATGCTGTCATTCACGGCTTGAAGGATTTTAATGTGACGCTCGAGGTCAGCATCTGGAATCTCGAGATTATTCACCAACATCCGTTCCTGAAACCTGAACAAATGCGGACTGGTGAACAACCCCACGCTCGAGACTGGTGCAATCATGGCGTTCAAGAATCTCGAGGTGCTGCCCTTGCCGTTCGTGCCAGCGACTTGCGCCACCCTCAAACCGCGTTCGGGATACCCCAACACCTCGAGCAAGGCTTTCATGCGCGTTAACCCAGGATGGATTCCGCGTTCTTGTTGCGACCACAACCAATCGATGCTCACAGGTTAGTAAAACATAAAATCCCGCCACCCAAACTCGAGTGACGGGATTTTTAAAATCGGTTTAAGGGTTCTTGTCGAGAAAGGCTTTCAAGTTCTTGTTCTTGGGCGTGCTGAATGCCGCGTCAGTCACACTTTTATAACCATCAGCTTCCATGCTGTAAGTGTAATCGCCAGCCTCGAGATTCTCGAACAATTTTCCGCTGACGCCACTGGCGACCTCAGTGCCACTTTTGAAAAGCGTGATTTTAGAATCCGATACATTCGAGAACACCCTCAACACGCACGGACATTTCGCATTGCTGGCATCAACCCTGCCACTGGCAACGTTGACCATCATTGCGCTGCCAAGGTTAACACCGTCGGCTTGAAGTTGATACGTGTAATCACCAGCCGTTGGTTTCTCGACGGAGTACACCCATTCGCCGTCATTGCCCACGGATTCAGTACCAACTTTTGTACCGTTTTGCAACACGTCAAACATCATGCCTGGTTTACCACTACCGCGCAGCATAAAATCCTGGGCGTCAAGTTGCTCGTTGACGCTTGGGTATGAGAATTTAAACCCGTTGGGGTTCATGCTGGCAGCCATTGCCGTACCGGTTGTCACCGCGCTCGAGTCCGCAAGACCCCCAAAGAGGCTCGAGCCTAAAAGCGGCACGATCAGCAGCGCCACAATGTTGGCAACTTTAATCATCGGGTTGATGGCAGGACCGGCGGTGTCCTTGTAAGGGTCGCCCACGGTGTCGCCAGTGACGGAGGCTTGGTGCGCAAAAGAACCTTTTTTCAGCACCACACCGTTCTCGTCTTTCAAATCACCTGATTCGATGTACTTTTTGGCGTTGTCCCACGCGCCACCGCCCGTGGTCATTTGAATTGCCATGAAAATACCGACCACGATCACGCCCATTAACAGACCACCGAGCGCCTTAGGTCCAAGAATCAAACCGACCAAAATCGGTCCAAGCACGGGCAGCAAGGCGGGAACGATCATTTCGCGCAGCGCCGCGTCAGTGACAATGCCCACAGCTTTGGCGTAATCGGGTTTTTGTGTCCCAAGCATGATGCCTGGCATTTCACGGAATTGGCGTCTAACCTCGAGCACCACCGCACCTGCGGCGCGACCGACGGCTTCCATGCTCATGGCGGCGAACAGACAGGGCAGAATGCCGCCAATCAGCAAACCAGCGACAACCAACGGGTCGCCAAGGTCAAAACGCAGTGGCACGCCACCAACGGGAACGCGTTTGTCGAGTTCGGCGGTGTAGGAGGCAAACAATGCCAGTGCGGCAAGTCCTGCCGAACCGATGGCATAACCTTTGGTCACGGCTTTGGTGGTGTTGCCCACAGCATCCAGAGGGTCTGTGACGCCACGAACTTCGTCGCCGAGTTCTGCCATTTCGGCAATGCCGCCAGCGTTGTCGGTGATTGGTCCGAATGCGTCCACGGTCACGATCACACCGCAAAGCGACAACATTGCCATTGCGGCAATCGCCACACCGTACAGACCAGCCAATGCGAAGGCAACCAGCGTGCCAGCCACGATCACCAGCACTGGAAATGCGGTGGACTTCATGCCGACCGCCAGACCAGCAATAATATTCGTGCCGTGACCTGTAATGCTCGCCCTCGAGATGCCGCGAACGGGCGCGAACTCGCTCGAGGTGTAATAGTCGGTGATGTACATCAAACCCATCGTGACGGCAAGCCCAACGAGGCTGGCGAAGAACAAGTTCATTGGGTTGATGCCATCGCCCGAAACCATTGTCGAGGCGAAGTAAAAACCAATTGCGGCGAGCACCACGGACACCCAGACGCCACGGTACAAGCTGCCCATGATGCCTTTTGGCGTGGCGTCTTTAGGAGCATTGATAAAGAAAATACCGATTACCGACGCGATAATGCCCATACCACCGACAATCAGCGGATACCACATGACCGATTCGTTGCCTGGGAACTTAAGATGCCCGAGCAGCAACGCGGCAATCGCGGTCACAATCAATGTCTCGAACAGATCGGCTGCCATGCCAGCGTCGTCACCGACGTTATCACCGACGTTATCGGCAATCACGGCTGGGTTGCGAGGATCGTCCTCGGGAATGCCTGCCTCGACCTTGCCGACCAAATCTGCGCCGACATCGGCAGCTTTGGTGAAAATACCACCGCCGAGACGCGCAAACACCGAAATCAGGCTCGAGCCGAAACCGAGTCCAATCAGAGCATCAGGGTTAAAAAGTCCTGCGGCATCTCGAGGAGAAAAGTTGGTCAGCAGCGCCAGCACCACAATGCCCAGACCAACCACGAACAAGCCCGTGACCGCGCCGCCCCATGTGGCAACTTTCATGGCTGGTCCAAGACCGCCGTAAGCGGCTTGCGCCGTGCGGACGTTGGCGCGAACAGCGACATTCATGCCGATAAAACCTGCGGCAGCCGACGCGGCAGCACCGATCAAGAAGTAAATCGCGCTGGTGATGCCCAGTGCCAGCGCAATCAGTATTGCCAGCACCACCGCGACGATACCAACGGCGGTGTATTGCTTGGTCAGGTACGCTCCCGCGCCCTCCTGAATCGCGGCAGCAATTTGCCGCATACGATCATTGCCATCTGGCAACCTGAGAATTTGCCAAGTCAAATAGACGCCTGCCGCCAATGCAATTACACCTGCAATCAATGGGATTAACACTCGTTCACCTCCGTAAATTTCCCTCGAGTTCAATCGGGGTTTGGGTTTGGGACGAGTGCAATATAACCTTATGGCTTGTCGAAATGGAAGCTCGAGTTCCTGACAAAGTCACAAACTCTCCTGGGGGCAACCCTGGCAGACTGTGGTCTCTCGAGATTCGAGGCTTGTGTGAGGTTACTGATTTTTCATTTTCTTGAGCAAATCCGCAAGGGTCGCCCCGTCAAGAGCCCCAAATTTTCGTTCGAGAACCTGAGAGTTTTTGCCGATTAAAACCGTGGTCGGAAGTCCAATCACTTGCAGTTCTCTTTGAAACTTGCCGTCATCAAGCAAACTCGAGATTTGCAAGTTCTCAGTTTGAAAGTAATTACGCACTGCGCTCGAGGATTCATTTGCGTTGACAAAAACGATCTGCGCCCCATTTTTGACGGCATTGGCAAGAAGCGGCATTTCCGAGCGACATGGCACACACCAGGTCGCCCAGATATTCACCAGCATTGGGCGTTTAAGTTCAGAGAATTTGATGTTTTCGAGAGTTCCATCAGCGTTCAGACGTTGCAGACTAATGGTTTGAGAAATTGATTTGGTCGTGTTGTTAGCGGGTTTCAGCAACAATGGCACGAGAGAAATCAGTCCTGCCAAAAGTGCTCGAGAAGCCACGGAAAGTAACCATGTTCGAGCTTTCCAGAGCACCACAATCAACGCCCCAGCCACACCCCAATACCAGGCTAGCGCACCTTTTCGCGGGTCAAGAAGCTCGAACGAGATGGAATTAAGGTGCTCAAAAGCGTAACCGAGCCGACCGCCGATCAGGTAAGCAATCAGCACGGGCAACACCAGGTTTTTGAGTTTTATTTCTCGAGATTGTTCGAGCAGCAACATGAACGCAAGCACGCCCAGCACAAACGACAACCGCGACCACTCGAGCACCAGTGCGCCAATTTTCAGACCGTCGGGCATGAATTCCATTTGGTAAAGGCTACGACAAAAAACGGGCTCGAGTTCAGATCACAGGCAGCAAGACAGTAAACACCGCGCCGCCCTCAGGATGATTCCCAGCCTCGAGCTTACCGTGGTGCGCCTCGACAATCGCCCTGGCAATGGCAAGTCCCAAACCGCTTGAGCCTTGTGTGCCTCGGGTGCGGCTGGCATCGCCTCGGTAAAAACGCTCAAAGGCACGCTCGAGATTTTCATTGCTTAGACCCTGCCCGTAATCCCTGACCAAAATAGCAACACTTTCTGGCTCGAGGCTTGCAGACACCGTGATTTGTTTTGTACCAGAGTGTTTCAGAGCATTCTCGAGCAAGTTGTTTAAAACCCGCGTCATTTGGGTTTGATCCATTTTGGCTTTTAAATCTGGCGGAATCACTTCAAGTTTTAAAGCGATGCCCACCTCGGAAGCTCGAGGCGAAAAACTCTCGAGCACCGCGCTTAGAAAGGGTTGCAACGCAATTTCTAAACGCTCGAGTTTCATGCCGCCACTTTCGGCAAGGCTGAGGGTGCGCAGATCATCTACCAACCTGGAAAGCAGTAACACCTCTGAATGCAGTCGCTCAAGCCCTGCCTCGTCAGGGTTGCGAATACCGTCTTGCATCGCCTCGAGTTCGCTGCGCATGACGGCGAGTGGTGTGCGCAGATCGTGAGCGATGTCGGCGACCATGTTGCGCCGCCAAGATTCTTGACGCTCCAGGCTGGCAATTAAGCTGTTAAAAGCTTCAGACACTGTTCGCAGTTCGTCATTGCTGTTCGGTGGTTTGACCCGCACGCCGCGCTCGCCGGCGGCAATGCGGTTGGCGGCATCCTCGAGCGCGTTGAGGGGTTTGGTCAGCAACCTGGCAATGATCGCGGCGGCGGCACTGGCGAACAAAAATGACAAGAATGCCGCCAACAATGAGATTGAGGTCACACGACCAAAAGCATGTCGTGCCGCCGCAAATCGTGGGTCATCAAAACCTTGCAATGGTTGGGTGTTAAAGCTCGAGCCTGCAAACACCTGCGGACCTTCTTCAATAAAAAACCGAACCGAGGCTTGCAGCGTCAACCACGTCGTCAACGACACGGCAACCAGAGCGACGATGGCAAAGAAAATGGTCAAACGCCGCCTTAAGCCCCAGTGACGAAGATGCCATTTTTGATCTCGAGCGGCTTGGCGTGCAAATTTTCGAGCGCCAGACCAATCGCCGCGTTGCCAGTGTTCCATCGCGGCTTGCCAGTTTGGGTCGGTCTTCATTTGCTTCCAGCGAGTTTTGCGCCAACGGCGGCTGGCAAAAAACCAGAGTGCCAGAATGCCAAGAATCCACCACATCAGACCCTCAACCGGTATCCCATACCGCGTACCGTCTCGAGCATGTCGCCGCACGCCCCAAGTTTGCGACGCACGTTTTTGACGTGGGCGTCAACGGTACGTTCATCGGCGTAACGTTCACTGTCGCCTGTGGCTGCCAGCAATTCGGCACGATTTCGCACATGTCCTGGGGTTTTCGCCAGCACCGCCAGAAGTTTGACTTCACTGGTGGTCAACGCCACAATTTCGTCCTCGCAACGCACCACAAAGCTGGAGAGGTCAACCTCAAGCGTTCCGACGCGGTAAATTTCACTGGGCATCAGCACACCACTGGCTCGGCGCAAAACGGCTTTGACCCTTGCCACGACCTCGCGGGGGCTGTAAGGTTTGACCACGTAATCGTCTGCGCCCAAACCCAAACCCAGCAGCTTGTCGAGTTCTTCATCGCGGGCGGTCAGCATGATGATCGGCGTGCTTGATTCGGCTCGGACTTTGCGAGCGACCTCAAATCCGTCAATGATTGGCAGCATCAGATCAAGCAAGATCAAATCTGGTTTTGCCGCCCGCCACAACTCGAGCGCCCTTGCACCGTCTTTGGCGCGTTCGACACGGTAGTTTTCGCGGCGCAGGTATTCCTCGAGAATGTCCCCAAGACGGGTTTCATCTTCGACAATCAAGATCGTGGCTGACATGTTTTGCATCCTAACCTCAAAGATGGCTTTGCATATCAATTCCAAATTGAGAGGACTCCAAAACCTTGTGGAGTCCTCCCGAGAAACCAAACTTAATTTTCCAGAGCGCGGCGGATCATCTCAAACTCTTCGCTCGAGATTTCACCCTTCGCCAGACGCAATCTGGCGACATTCATTGCCGAATCGTTGTTTGTCCAGTTGCCAAGTCGCTCTTTCCAAGCGTGATCATCGTGATCTGATGCGGCTTTTTTGGTCTCGAGGCTTTTTTTGATCGTCTCGAATTGCTCGGGGGTAATTTCGCTTTTTGCCAGTCGTTCGCGGGCGGTTGTCATGGCTTGGTCTTGGCTGCCCATCTGACCAAAATCCTGCCACATTTTTCTACCCCAACCGCGAGAGTTTCCCCAACCTCTCGAGTGTTTCATGCCACGGGCAAAAAACCGTATGACCCAAATAAACGCGAATAACCAAAACAGTGACCAAATAAAGTGAAAAAATCCGAACATTCCAAATCCGTCGTGCATACAGTGCCTCCTTGTGCTCGAGTGTCCCTCGGGCTTGTGTCCATAAGGTAGTTGAAAGGCGGTGAAGGTTGGATGGGCTGGATGTGAACGCGGTATGAATTTAACCATGAGAGAAGTTTAATGATTTGATTAAATCCAAATCGCAAGTTTGAAACGTAAACCGATCTGAAATTCAGACTTTACAGGAGGTTATTGTGAAACCAGTGCAATTACTCGGTGTTTTGGTGGCTGTTGGCGTGATTGCAGCGCCCATCAGTTCAGCACGTCCGGCGTACCGCCTTCAAACCATCACGCAACTGGGTTTGAAACCCGACGCGAACGGCAAAGCCACGATTACCTGCCAATACTGTCATCAGGGTCAACGAGGCGGTAAACCCTGGAACGACTTTGGTGACAATGTGGTTGCCAATTTCTTTGGTGCTGCCAACAAGAACATTGCTCAAGCACTGTACTTGACCATGAAAGACCGCAAAGATTCCGATGAAGACGGTTATGACGACGTACTCGAAGTGCTGGGCGGTTCACGACCAGGAGACGCAACATCAATGCCCCGAACACCAAAAGACACGCTCGAGGCACAACTGAAAATCATGGGCGGCGTGGATTTTTACAAACCAAAGCCGTAAAAAACACACTTTTGAATCAATTTCCCTCGAGTCACGACTTGAGGGTTTTTCATTGCATCTGTCTTGATGGTTTTAAACGTATACCCTTGTGATGAACGGTTTTTACCCCACAAGCCAAACTCAGCCCAGAACACAGGTTCTGAGAGGCTCGAGGGCGTGGTATCGTAGGTCGCGCATCATGATTGAACCTGAAACAAGTGACGAACAATTGCTTCGCCTGATTGCGAACGGCTCAGAGGTTGCGCTTTCGATTCTTTACAAACGCTTCAAAGACCGTGTGTATTCATTGTCTTGGCGCATTTTGTACGATCAAAACGGCGTTGAAGAAACCGTTCAGGATGTCTTTGTCAAAATCTGGCAACGCGCCGCCGACTTTTCGGTTTTAAAAGGTTCAGTCAGCGCTTGGGTGATCGCCATCGCGCATCACACCGCCATTGATGCGCTGCGTCACCGCGAGTTGAGAGCAACTGTCAAACTCGAGTACGGCGAACTCGAGACCAAAGCCATCACCGAAGACCGCTCTAACACGATGCTCGAACGTGCCGACATCGAACGTGCCCTTCACAAGCTCGAGGTTTCAGACCGACGGTTGATTGAAGCCAGTTACTTTGAGGGTTTGACCCAAACCCAGATTGCCGACCGCGAACACATTCCGCTCGGCACGGTCAAAACCAGAATGCGCGGTATCTTTGGGCAATTACGACAGTATTTAAGGGACGACCATGCTTGACCTCGAAACAAAGGATTTGATCGCTTTGTACGCACTGGATGCCCTTGAATCGGGTGATCGTCAACGCGTCGAAAAATGGCTCAAGCATGACCTCGACGCCCAAGCAGAATTGAAAGCAAACCTCGAGCTGACCGAAATGCTGGCGTCCACAGTGCCGTTTAAAGCTGCACCCGACAACCTCGAGTTAAAAGTGCTGACAAAAATCCGTCAAGTTCAAACGGTATTGCAACCCAGAGCGCCAACCTCGGTCATGCGCCCCGCCACCCGAGTGGTGATTCCCTGGTTTGCCCGCGCCAGTTTGGGTTTCGCGCTGGCGGCAAGTTTGGCGGCACTCTGGTTTGGGCTGCAAAACCAAAAACTTGCGGTTGACTTAAAAGCCTTGCAAGACCAAAAAACCACGCTCTCGAGCATCGTTGCCGACAACCGCGCCAGGGTGGTGGCACTGCTTGCACCCGACGGCAAAACAGTGGTCGGTCAAGCCATCATCACCCACGATGGACGGGTCTTGATGGCACACAACATGGGCAAATTACCGCCTGGGAAAACCTGGCAAGCTTGGTTTTTGCCCAAGAAAGCAACAACCCCGACTTCGATTGGCGTTTTTCGTGGTCCGAGCGTTGCCGCAAATATCCCCAATGAAGTGACCGCAGTCGGCATTAGCGAAGAACCCGACGGTGGCAGCGAAAAACCGACCACCCCTCGAGCCGTGGCGCGAATGTAAAGTGAAAATCTCGAGACAGAAACAATCTGTCTCGAGATTTTAGGTAGAACTTTAGTTTGCTTTGCTGTCCCAAGCACCCTCGAGCATGGTGCGAATCTCTTTTTGGTCGGCTTGCAGAACCTCGGAGATTTCGTCGCCAAGAAGCTTGATGCTGCGGGCGTAGGCTTGACGGTCAAGGTCGGGCAGACCGCGCTCATCGTCCCAACGACGCAATTCGGCTGCCAGGTTGGCAATGCGGTACGGATCGCCAGATGCCAGTATTTCGGTGACTTTGCGGTGACGGGCTGCCCATTGACGCGGCAATGAAACCTTGCCTGACTTCAAACGACCCATGATTTCTGGCAGTTCGGACTCGGAGAGTGCTGGGCGCAAACCGACGCTTTGCGGGGCGTTGACTGGCACAAAAGCCTTGCTGGTTCCATTGGGAAATTCGACCTGATAATAATCGTGGTCGTCGCCAGCCACTTTTTTGGTATGAATACCGTGGACTACACCAACACCGTAAGGTGGGAGAACAACGCGATCACCTGGGTTATACTGTTCTTTCTTCACGCTTTCGCTCCCTTCCGACATTCAGTTTGTGACTGAATGTTGAAAAACACTGAAAAACGACACTGAATTATCAATGCCGCACTGTAATGCCGCGCTATAATGCCGACACTGTTCAAAAAACCGATTTGTCTTGTGCTTAGCGCCTTGCGTCCCAGTTGATTGAGGGTTAAACGCAGGGTCTTCGTCACAAGGGGGTACTGTAGCAGAAAAAGTCAGGGATTTCTAGGCTCAGCTCACGATTGGTCAAATTGGTGTCAGCCGAGAGTTTGAACTGGCGTTTAAAATCAAATAAACGCATGTATAATTATTCACGGAATCAACGACAACCCATGAACCAATTACACCCCAGTCCGAAATTCATTCCCAGAGGGCGATTTGCGCCCTCGCCGACTGGTGAAATGCACCTCGGCAACGCCCGCACGGCACTGCTGGCGTGGTTGCAAATGCGTGAATTGGCTGGGCAGTTTATTTTAAGGCTCGAGGATTTGGACTTTGGACGCGTCCGAGCCGGCAGCGCCGAGTTGATCTTGCAAGACCTGGCTTGGTTGGGTTTGGACTGGGACGAGGGCTGGGATATTGGCGGCAGTCATTCACCGTACCGTCAAACCGAACGCCTCGAGCGATACGAGGCGGCGGCGGCAAAACTCGAGACGTACCCATGCACCTGCACCCGAACCGAAGTGCTCTTGAGCGCATCGGCACGCCACAAAGAAAACGAACCACGTTACCCTGGCACTTGTTCACAGGGCGTTAGCCATCCCGAGCGCCCTGGCGCTTTGCGCTGGCGCGTTCCCAAAAACACCGTGCGGTTTTGGGATTTGAACAAGGGTGAAATCACCCAAAATGTTTCTGCCAGTGTGGGTGACATGGTCGTTCGCCGCAACGACGGGGTTTGGGCGTATCAACTGGTCTGCGCCGTGGATGACCTCGAGATGCAGATCAGCCATGTCCTGCGCGGCGACGACCTGCTGTCCAGCACGGCACGACAAATTCTGCTGATTGATTCGCTGGGCGGCATCGCACCAATTTATGCGCACGTGCCGCTGATGAGCGATTATCGCGGGGAGCGACTCGCCAAACGCGGCGGTGCACCCAGCCTCAGGGCATTGCGCGATAGCGGAACAAACCCATTTGAGATTGTGCGCGACCTTGCGAACAGTTTGGGTTGGAACATCACCAAAGCCTGCCAGCCAAAAGATTTAATCGGTATGTTCAATAACTGGCTCGAGCAGCAGCAAGATCATTTGGCTTGAAGCTTGGCTTTGACATCTTCAGTCAAATTTGTTGCTTCAGGGTCAGCATAAATCACCAGTCCGCTCGAAGCGGCAATTTCAGAATTCATGACCGCCGAAAAACCCTGAACTTTGGCAGTCTGGGCGATCAATGAATCAATCAACTGCGAAAAGCTCGAGTATGCCGCGTCGAATTTGGCTTGGTAGTCCTGAATTTTTTGGCTGTAATCAAGTTGCAACAGGTTCGCCTGGGCGCGGTCAGCTTCATTCAACGTTCCCGCCTGGGCTTTTTGGTTGTACGCCGCAAGTTGGTTTTGAATCGGCTGCAACTCCTGGTTGGCAGCCTGACGAAGCTCGAGAACTGCCTGACCTTCTGGGGTGTCTTCAAGTAAAGCCCTGATGGAAACAAAACCAATTTTTGCAGCCGAATCTTGAGCAAGCGCACCAAAGGACAAGACGGCAATTGGGACGAGCCAGAAGGAGCGTTTCACGATTCAATCCTCAGAAATCCGCATGAGACTCGAGTGATCTGATCGTTCAAACAGCCACTGATTAACTTTCGTCCTCCTCCAAAGCTGGAAGCGAGACCGTAAATTTTGCGCCCTGCCCAGGTTTGCTCGAGACCGATATTTTGCCGTTGTGGGCGTGAACAATTTGCGCCACGATTGCCAGTCCAAGTCCAGCTCCACCGCCAGGACCTTTGTAAAATTTTTGCCAAATGCGTGGCAGCACCTCGCTTGGAATGCCAAGACCATCATCAATCACGCTCAACTCGAGATTGTTTTGAAAGCGATCTACCCGAATGGTCACACCCTCACGGTGTCCTGCGGCTCGAGCGGCATTGGAGACCAGGTTGCGAGTGACCTGGGTTAGCCGGTCGGGATCGCCCACGACTTCCAGACTTTCTGTTGGAAGCTCGAGTTTGACGCCAGGAAATTCGCTGGCGACATTGCGAGCCACGTCGCAAAGGTCAACCACGTGCGGCAAGACCTCGCGTACAATTTCGCCGCGCGAAAGTTGTAAAAGGTCGGCAACCAGTCGCGTCATGCCGCCAGAGACGCGTAGAGCATCCTCGAGCACGACTTTTTGTTCGCCACTCGAGTCTTTGAGCGCCCGACGAATATAACCTTCCAAGCCAGTCAAAGGCGTGCGGAGTTCATGGGCGGCTTCAGCCAGAAAAGTTCGTTGTGCATCAAAAGCCAATTTCAGTCGTTCGACAAAACGGTTGATCGTCAGCGTCAACGCGCCAAGTTCGTCGTGCGCACCGTGATACTCGAGAGGACGCAAATTGGTTTCGTTTAAGGTGGTGGCTTCTCGAGCCACGCTGACCAAGGGACGCAAACCCACCTGCGCCAAGACGTAACCGCCAATCAGCGCCAAAACCATCAAGACCAAGGTCACCAAAAACACCACCGTCTGAATTCTGGCTGCCAAATCCTTGATGTACTTGGCGTCCGCTGCCACCGCAAAGACACGTTTAACAGATTTGCTGACCAGTTTCACATCGATTGGTGCAAGTAAAACCCTTAATGGTTGGGTTTCACGATCCAAAATCAAATAACGAGGTTCGACCAGATTCTCGAGATTGGACAGGTTGGAGAGTTTTAACTCCGAACCAGAAAAATGCTTGCCGTTCAACTCAAGGAATTCAATTTTGACCCCACGAAAAGTGATGGGATTGGCGACCCCCAAACTTTCCTTGCTGTACAAGTCTTTGAATTTTTGCAAATCCTCCTCGAGCAAACTGCGCTGGTATTCCTCGAGCGTCGAATTGACCACCGCCAACACCGCAGCCCCCAAGACAAGCGCAAAAAAAGCCAGCAATGCCGTGGTCAGCAACGAAACACGCCATTTCAGACTGACGCCGACTGGTTTAGAGGATTGCTCGAGACTCATGATTGAATTGAACCACAACAAAATGAAGGGCGAATCTTAAATTCGCCCTTAACAACGCTGTACGGCTTCATCTACTGACCTTTTAAGGCGTAACCAATGCCGCGCACGGTTCGGATCACGCCGTAACCATCCACATCGCGCAATTTGGAGCGAATGTTTGCCATGTGAACATCAACCACGTTGGAATTGGCGGGCAAGTCCTCGCCCCAGACGCCGCGTTCGATCTCTTCGCGGGTGTAAACGCGCCCGGGTTGCCGCGCCAAAAACGCCAGCAACTCGAATTCTTTGGGCGAAAAACGGACTTCCTTTTCGGCGTAACGCACAAGGCGTTTCTCGGTGTTGATCTCGAGTTGCCCCAGCACCACGCTTTCGCCGCCGCGATTGCGACGAAGTTGTACCCGCACCCGCGCCAATAATTCTGCCGGTTCAAAGGGTTTGGTCAGGTAATCGTCGGCTCCACCCTCGAGCAAGCTGACTTTACGATCCAGTGCGTCCATCGCGGTCAAAATAATGATTGGAATGTCGGAGGTCTTGCGAATTCGACGCGCGATCTCTGCACCGTCAAGATCGGGTAAACCCAAATCCAGGATCACCAGTTCGGGCGTGTGCTCCCGAGCCATGGTCAAACCGGTCACACCGTCGCTGGCGTGACTTACCCTAAAACCAGCCTCCACGAGTTCAAAACGTACTGCCTCAGCAACGTCTGCGTCGTCTTCGACAATTAAAATATGTGGCGCATCAGCCATGAATGCCTCCCAAGCATAATGTTTCTGGCAGCTTTTTTTGCTACTTTCAGTATTGTACCGCACTGAACGCCCCAAAATTCAATTCGGGGCAATCGGTTCGTAGAAGACCAACATTTTATTAAAACTCCCGAAATTTTTTAGAGTTTGATCCTTAAAAATTTCCGACCTCCGCGCCCCACGCTGCGCGGGGTATAACCCCGTGAACGCGGGGTGCGGACGGGAGTTGGGACAGTGTATCTGCTGCCGAAAGCGACCATGCCCGTCAGGTGCGTTGTATGGTCAAGAATGACAGAATTGGAGCGACCCAGCCCGCAAGGTGCATGAAGTGGGTCAAGAAGCAAAACGGAAATTCTAGAATGCAGGCGACAGATACTGAGCTGATTTTATTTTTTCCACTCGAGCTTGACGCCGTAAGCCTCTTTTAAAGTGTGGCTGAACGAAACCTTTGCATTGTCAATCTCGAGGTTGACATCCAAACCATCACGGCTCACCATGCCAGGAAAACTTTTGAGGTCTGAAGTGTTTTTTAAAGGCACGTTGATCCAAATGGCAACTTTGTCGTTTGGGGTTAATTTGTCCCGCAATGCCGTCAGGGTCAAGACCCGCAGTTTGACCGCACCTTTTGCCAATTTCGATTGCGCATTGGCACTGACAATAACAACCTCTGTGCCGTCAGGCAGGCTGCCCACACCAGGAAACGGTGGGAGTGCCGATGCCAGGGCATTTGAAATGACGAACAGGAGAGCCAGCAACCTCATAGCAGTAGTGTATCTGGAGTCTTTAAGCAACACAGTAGGAGAATTCTAAACATTAGTTTAGGTATCTAACAGGGCTTAAAACCAGAATGTAAATTTTAGATTTCGAGCGACATGGCTCGAACATGTAAAAATCGTGTCAGACACTCGAGGATTGCCAATCCAAAATCAATTCGTGTCAGTTAAGCTCAAGGTTTGATGAAGGTTTGGACATACTCCAAACCTTATTGATGTGCTCAAACTCAGCATTCTCAATTGGGTTGGAATCAGAAATCCCAGTTTGAACTGCGCTCTCGAGCACGATCAGCCCGTCTCGAGTCACCCATCAGGTCAAACAAGCGTGCCAATTCGTTCCAGACCGAATCGCTGTACGGTTCGTGCTGGGCTGCCAGGTGTGCATACCAAGCCGCCTGTTGCAAGTTATTTTGGCTTTCCAAGACTTTGCTGGCGTCGGTCAGCAAAGCCAAATGCGTGGCGTGCAGGGTGTCCCGTTGATCCTCACACCAAGCCGATTCAAAACCCGCCATGTAATTGCCACGGTACAAGCCAGCCGCTTTATCAAACAGCGCAATTTCTCGGGTGGCTTGCGCCCCTTTGGCGGCTGCCAGGTACTCTTGCACGTCGTAAACAATTGCCAGGTCAGGCGCGATGTAATAACGCCGATTGGTGGATTGCACAATGTCCATCTCGAGCGTTTTTCGCAAGCGGTGCAGGGTCGTGTGAAAAACGCTGGCGGCTTTGGACTCGTCCTTGTCGGGCCATAACGCCTCGGCTGCCTCCCAGGTGGTCACGCCGTTGGGATGCTCGAGCAGCAAAAAGAAGAACTCTGCGGCTTTTTTGGAACCCCAGACCACCTCTTGACCCTTCCAGCTCAAACTGGCTTCACCCAAAGCCCGCGCTTCAATCGTGTCGATTTTCGCGGGGCGTAGTTCTTCTGCACGGCGAATCCGCACCTCGAGCGACTCGAGCAGTTCCTGGCTGGTAAATGGTTTGGTCAGGTAATCGTCTGCGCCTTGGTTCATGCCTTCGCGCATGTCGCGGCGTTCTGCAAGTGCGGACAGAAAAATAAAGGGTGTGAAATGAAAACGGTCTTTTTCACGCACCACCCTGCAAAATTCTAGACCGTCCATGCCTGGCATGTTGATATCGGAAATAATCGCATCAGGCTCGAAACTTTCCAATACCTCGAGCGCATCCTTGGCACGGGTAAAAGTTCTGACTTCATAACCTGCACCGCTGAGAATGGCATCAATCAACCGACCAATCGACGGTTCATCGTCAAGAACAAGCACATGCGCCATGGGTTTAGTTTAACCCAAAAATTCTAAACAAATCCAAACCCAAAGCCGCAACCGACAACGAAACAAGCAATCTCGAGCTGGTTTAAGCAATTTTAGGTCTTGCGGGTCACAAAAGACCGCGCGGTTTCAAGAATTTGCTGCGCCGCCGACTCAACGGGTAAATCCGCCAAGGCTTCTTGCAACAAGTCCAAACCTCGAGTTTCAAAATCCGTTGCGACTGACTGCGCAAACTGAATGCTGCCAAGTGATCTCATCGAGCGCAAAATTCGTTCGACATCCGAGGCAGTTTTTTGCATTCGCGGTTTCTCGAGAATTTCAATAATCTCAGTTTTTTCTGAAGCTGGTAATCGCTCGAGCATGTGCAACAACATGAGGGTGCGTTTACCCTCGAAGATATCACCCGCGATTTCCTTACCGTAACTGGCAAAATCACCGTCCAAATTGAGCACATCGTCACGAATCTGAAAAGCCGCCCCCAAGTCCAAACCAGCCAACTCGAGTTTCTGGTTCGGCACACAACCCGCCGCCAGCGCCCCAAGTTTGAGTGGCGAGACCACGGTATAACGCGAGGTTTTCAAGCGCACCATCTCGAGGTAATCACTTGGGCTGACATCCCAACGCGATTGAGCCACCCACGCCAAATCCATCTGCTGCCCTTCGGCGGTACGGTGGATCATCTCGAGAAACTCCTCGAATGCACCCGCCACGCCAGCCTGATGCACCACCTGCCACATGTAAATATGCAGCGCGTCGCCAGCGTTGATCGCCAGCGCAGTTGGGTACAAGCGGTGCAATGCGGGTTTGCCGCGCCGCTCGTCGGAATCGTCCTCGATGTCATCATGTATCAGCACCCAATTCTGGAATAACTCAAGTGCCGCCGCCAAGGGAAGTGCTTGTTCAAATTTTGCGCCGTGCGCAATCGCAGAGGCAATCAGTAACTTGGATCTGATCATTTTGCCAGGGCGCGAAGGGTATTCGCGCATCATGGCGTACAACTGGGCAATTTCGGGAATGGCGTGGGTTTTGGGCAAAATAGCATCAATAAAACTACCGATGGCGCTTGAAACTCGCCCAGAGTCAACACTCGAGAATGGAGTTGCGTTTGTCACATCCTTACTGTATGCCGATGCGCCGATAAGTTCAATCAACCTGGACTCCAATTACGGGTTTTGAATGCAAGGCATCAAACCCGATTCCGTGACCACAAACGTCATTGCAACATCAAAATCATGTTTTGGCAGTGGATGCTCGAGCAACAACGCATCATGGGTTACGCCAATCAAAACGGTGCTCGGACGCAACTGAGGCAGTAACCTGTCGTAAAAACCCGCGCCGTAACCCAACCTCGTTCCAAAACAATCAAACACCAAACCTGGCACGAGCACCACATCAACCAGCCTCGGCTCGAGTTCGGGTTCAACAATCTCAGGTTCGAGCATTCCAAGTGTGTTGCGGGTTATGGCGCTCGAGAAAGGGTGGAGCGACAAGCTGTTGTTTGGGTTGACGCGGGTCGTCCAAAACTCGAGATTGGGGCAGGCTTCAACCAGAGGCTCGAGGGAAATTTCAGAACCAAAGGCTTTGTAAGCCAGCACCACTCGAGCACCTGAACCCACTAAAAAAACCTCGAGATGCTTGCAAATTTCAACAGAGACTTCAGGCAAGCTCGAGCGTACTTTTTTCGCCCAAGTTCGCCAATCTGTTTTGCTGGCGGTTAAATCTGGAATCAACGAAACCTGTCGGTATCGCGCAAATGGGCGTTAAAATTGGTGTTCGGTCTGAACTCGCCGCCCCGTCCGTGCAAAAAATACAAAAACTTCTGCCCGTTGACGTTGGTACGCTTTGCTGTGACAATTGCCTCGAGTGCCGCACTGCCAGGGTTGTTGATCGGTGTTGGCGGCAAACCCACGTGAAGATAAGAATTGTAGGGCGTGTCAATCTTAAAATCACCATCACGGCGACTCAATTCTGGAAGACGCTTCTTTAAGCCGTAAGCAATGATCGGGTCAGACTGTAACGCCATGCCAATCTCGAGGCGATTGAGGAACACACCCGCAATGGTTGGCATTTCTGCATTGTTGCCCGCCTCGGCTTGAACCACGCTTGCCAGCGTGACCCATTCAAAAACATTTAGTTTTAAGGCTTTTATTCTTGCCAGCCTCGCGCTCGAGAATTCTTGATTCACACGGTTCACCAGGATTTTCGCAATGCTGGCAGGCGTGTCTTCTGGTTTGAACAAATACGTGGCTGGAAACAAAAAACCTTCCAAACTCGGAGCGTTTTTGATTTCAGGCTCGAGGGAGGTATTGGCAAAGGCTTTGACGAAATCATCAGTCGAACCAAATTGAGTTTGTCCAAACCGTGCAGCAATATCCACCAGCCGCAAACCCTCAGGAATCGTCACCCGTACTTCCCTGGGACGACCTTGCAAACCCAGTTTTTTGGCAATCTCGAGGTTTGAGAGTGTCCCGTCAAGATCGTACAAGCCCTCACGCAAAACCACCTCTTGGTTGGTGAGCTTCAGCAGCGCCCGAAAGGCTTGTGATGACTTGATCAAACCCGATTGCTCGAGTTTTCTGGCAACATCAGACATGTTCATGCCCGGTTTGATCTCGAGCGTCACCTTGCCAACCCCTGTGGGGGCGACAAGATTGGAAGCATACAATCCTCCAGCACCGAGCAGCACAATCAGGGCGGCAACAATGACCAATAAAATGCGTAAGGGTTTCACAACGCGTTCGATTCTACAGTGAAACGATAAAGCTCTGCTTGGGTTTGATTCACAAAATTCAAAAGCCTGCCGATTTCTCGAGCAGCAACGCCTCGAGTTGGGCTTCATTCAGCACGGTCACACCCAATTCGTTGGCTTTGTCGAGTTTAGAACCTGCCGCCTCGCCAGCGATCAAGTAATTGGTTTTTTTGGTCACACTGCCTGTCACCCGCGCACCATTTTCTTCAAGGTGCTTTTGAATCTCGTCTCGAGATTTGGATAAAGACCCCGTAATCACAAATGCCAGTCCCGTCAGTTGCGTGCCAATCGGTTTGGCATTTGAGGTCATGTTCAGTCCAGCCGCCTCGAGCTTTGTGATTAGCACTTTGATGCGCGGAAGATTCAAACCATCTACGATACTGGCGGCAATCGTGTCGCCCATGCCCGCAATGCTTGAGAATTGCTCCAAGCTGGCGTTCTGAATCGCTTTTAAATCTGCAAAGTTTCGCTCGAGCAAATTCGAGACTTTATCGCCGACCATGTTCATGCCCAGACCGTAAATGACCCTCGAGAGTTCACGGGTAAGACTCGCTTTTATTTGATCCACCAGCTTCACCGCGCTCTTCTCCCCCATTCGGTCGAGTGCCGCGACCTTATTAACCTCGAGCGCGTACAAATCGGCAACATCTTTGACCAGACCCGCCTCGAGCAACTGGTTGATGCGTTCGTCACCCAAACCTTGAATGTCCATCGCATCGCGGGAGACAAAATGGCGGATGCGTTCAAACTCTTTGGCTTTGCAGGCGTCATTGCGGCAAAAATGATGTGCGCCCGTTTTCTCGAGGAAACTGCCACACGCGGGGCAATTGGTTGGGAATTCAAACGGCACAGAATTTGGATCGCGTTCCTCGAGCAGTACTTTAACAATCTCAGGAATCACACCACCCGCTTTGCGCAGCAACACCCGATCACCAATTCGCAAATCCAAGGCAACCATAAAATCTTGGTTGTGCAGCGTGGCTCGAGAAACCTCAGAACCCTCGATCACACGAGGCTCGAGTTCACCAACGGGTGTGATCTTGCCCGTGCGTCCGACTTGAATGGTGATCGCCAGTAATTTGGTGGCGACCTCTTCGGCTGGAAACTTGTAGGCAATCGCCCATTTTGGCGCTCGAGAGGTAAAACCCACCTCGTCTTGCAAGCGCAGATCGTTGAGTTTCGCCACGCTGCCGTCCGCGTCAAACTCGAGCGTTGCACGTTGTTTGGTCATTTTCTGATGGTACGCCTCGATACCTGCCGCGCCCGTCACGACCTCGGACTGATCTGAAACTGGAAAGCCAAGTGTTGACAGTAACTCGAGCAAGCCAAACTGGGTTTGAATCGGCAAGCCACGGTGCGAACCAATGGCGTAAAAGTAGGCTTTAAGATTGCGCGATGCCGTTTTACTCGGGTCTTTTTGGCGTAACGTCCCAGCAGCCGCATTGCGCGGATTTTTGAAGACCGCCGCGCCAGATTCCTCGAGTTCGGTATTGATTCGAGCAAATTCTTCACGCGATAGAAACACTTCGCCCCGCACCTCGAGATCGAGTGGTTGCGGCAGTGTGCGCGGAATGCTCGGGATGGTCAGCACGTTCGCCGTGACATCCTCGCCCGTTTCACCGTCGCCTCGGGTGGCAGCCCAGACCAGTCTGCCCGCCTTGTACAAAATATTGATCGAAAGCCCGTCAATTTTGAGTTCCATCATGTACTCTCGAGTCACGCCCTTGACGCCCATGACGTTGTTGATTCTGTCCTCGAAATTCTCGAGGTCTGAAAGACCGAAAGCATTGTCGAGACTGGTCATTGGGTTTGGATGTTTGACGGGCGCAAATGTTGCTCCCAAAACCGTTCCAACCTTTTGCGTCGGGCTGTCGGGCATCACCAAATCTGGGTGTTCAGACTCGAGTTTTTTCAGTTCAAACATCAAAGAGTCGTACTCCGCATCCGAAATTTCTGGCGCGTCGGACAGGTAATACAAGTCGTTGGCGCGTTTGATACTGGCTCTCAGCTCGAGGATTCTGGATTCTGGTTGCATATGTTACCAGCATAACGGATTTGGGAGGCTCGAGCATGAAGATTCTAAAAAACCGAACAAAAACCCAAACTGGCGTATACTTTTTTCATGCTCCGCGAAGCACCCGTGAAAACAGGAACAACCTTTGCCGAATACGTCCAATTCGAGCAACAGTCACAAGTGCGCCACGAGTTTGTAGATGGCAACTTGTTTGTCATGGCAGGCGGAACCAAGCGTCACAACATGGTTGCGGGCGTGTATTATGCCAATTTGTTGCCTGTGGTTCTGGCGCTAGACTGCTTTGTGTACATCAACGACGTTATTGTTCAAACACCAACCGGCAAGGGGTATTATCCAGATGTTTTTGTGACTTGCGATTCAAGTGCAGACTCAACCCGAGTTGCC
>JAYTKL010000579.1:0-8930 GCA_043730305.1 Deinococcales bacterium
GTAGGCTCGAGCGTTGTCTTGCGTGATCTGGGCGCGTTTGATCTCGTGACCTTTTGCGACTTTGGGTTTGGTTAAACCAGTCGTGTCTTTGAGTTTTTCAAGGTCTTTTAATTTCATCTTTTGACGCGGCATAATTGATTGTAATTGCTCGAGCTGCAAAACTGATATGCAGATTGGCGTACTTGCCCTCAGGCTGCCACCAGACGTAACCTAATCCCATGACCGACACCCCGCGAACCGCCAGCCACACCACGCGGGTGTTCTTTGCCGAAGACAACCCCGACCATGCGTACCTGATACGGCGCTGCCTCGAGCCGCTCGGCTTTGACCTTCACCATGCCAGCGACGGCGAAACCGCACTCGAGCAACTGCGAGACTGGCGCGGCAGCAAACCCGATTTTGTGCTGCTCGATTTGAACCTGCCCCGCATGAGCGGTTTGGAAGTGCTGATCGAACTTCGCGCCAATCCGCAACTCAAAAACGTTCCTGTGGTGGTTTTCAGCACCTCGAGACTCAATTCGGACGTGGCTCGAGCTTACGATTGTGGTGCGAACAGTTTTATTGTGAAACCCGCCAAGTTCGGGGATTTCAGGGAATTGTTGCTCGAGGTGGCGAATTACTGGACGAAAATCAACAACGTGGTGGAGGGAATTTAATTCTTCAAACCGTTCTCGAAATTCTTCAACCATTCAGGCGTCAAACCTTGCAAGTAATTCCCGAGGCTCGAGTACGTGCCTGAAAGCAACAAAATACCCGCAACGATCAGCAGCACACCAGAAATTTTTTCGATTACGTTCACGTATCGCCCAACTTTACGCATGACGCTCGAGACTTGACGCCAAGCCAGCGCCGCCAGCAAGAACGGCACGGCAAGCCCGAGCGAGTACATGGTCAGCAAGCCCACACCGCGCCCAACTTCGGCGCTCGAGGCGGCAACGGTCAGAATCAAGCCCAATATTGGTCCGAGGCAGGGCGTCCAACCTGCGGCGAAAGCAGCGCCGAGAGCGACCAGACCAAATTGCGAGGCTGCACCAAGGTCGGTGCGGTACTCTCGAGCCAGGAATGGCACGCGGTCTTTAATCAGTAGCACAATGCCGAACACCAGAATCAACGCGCCGCCGATCTGTCCAAGAAGATTTTTGTTCTCGCGCAAGATTGACCCCAAAGCACTTGCGCCAGCGCCGAGGGAAATAAAGACCAGGCTAAAACCCAGAATGAACAACAACGCACCCTGAACAGGTTTTTTACCAGTTGCGCCACCCAAAACCGCCAAATAACTTGGCACGAGCGGCAAGACGCACGGACTGAGAAACGAGATCAAACCTGCCAGAAACGCCGCCAAAATACTGACATTGCTGTCAGCCGTGGCGGTCTGAGCACTCGCGCTCGAGAACAACAAAAACGCCAGTGTAATTTGGAATGCTCGAGATGTTGAGGTTTTGAGGGCGAGTGAAACGTGTGGCATTGATTGATATTACGGCTTTTGGCTGAAAAAGTTCAGGACAAAAACCAATCTCGAGATCATTTTTTTGGTAGAAATGATGTCTAAAGATTTTTGCCTTCCTGTTCATTGTGCTAAAATCTCAAGCATGAACGCGACACTGACCAAAGCCGTACTGCAACTCGAGCCTCATGATCGGCTTGAATTGGCTCAGTTGCTGATTGAAAGCGTTCAAGGGCAAGTGCGTGGTGAACTCGAGCTTGATTTATCCGAATCGGAACGGACTGATTTTCGCAACCGTTTGGACACGGCTCAAAACCAACCTCTTAGCGGTCGTGACTTGCAAGGCTTGCTCGAGTCTATGGATGCTGCAACCCGTTCAGCATGAGGTACGCGCTTCGAGTTGATGATCGCGCTCATGATGAAATCATTTCAGCTATTCAAGAATTGCGCGACCCTGAACGTATGGCACGTTTTCGGTTAGAACTCGAAGACGCAATTGATACGATTCTCGAGTTTCCAGACATTTTCCCAACGTTGAAAGTGGTGGGAGTTCAAACTGATTTGGTTGTTCGTCGTGTTTTGCTGCGTGGCTTTTATCATGGCTTGATTTACATCGTGATTCATGATCTAGAAGTGGTTCGTGTGTTGAAGTGTTATCACACACGAAGTAATCCCGAGACTTGGTTAACCGAATAATCTCGAGCCTCACTTCCAAACGCTCAAACTCGAGAACGAATCCCCGCGTTGAACGGTGGGTGTTTTCATGCCCAAAGCTTTGTACCCGCCGCGTGAGGCGTAACGCACAATGTTGCGCCAGCCCAAACTCGAGCCGTGAATCTCGAGCGCTGCCAGGGCTTCGTCATAAATGTTTAAGGTTTCGCCCGATGCCACCGAATCTGTGCCAAGCGCAATTTCGACACCATAACGGGCGTACAACTGCCAAGGTAATACACCACACTCGAGGTTTCGGTTGCTGCGTGGGCAACTCACGATGGTGCAACCTGCTTTGGCAATGGCTTGCACGTCGGACTCGAGGACGTTAACGGCGTGAATCAGGGTTGGTTTGGCATCCAGTACCCCCAGTTCCTCGAGGTGACTGACGGGTGTGAAGTCCAAGCCTGGTTCGCGCCCAAGGATGCGGTTGAGTGGCAGATCAAACACACGGATGATGCCTTGAGCCAACATACCAGAACCCGTTTGGAATAGCTCGAGTTCATTTGGGCTTTCGGCAATATGAATTTGTAACGGAATGCCCTCGAGTTTGGCAAACGCCACCAGTTTTTTCATCAGGACACTCGAGACGGTGTGGGCGGTGTGCGGCGATAAACCCACGCGCACGCCGTTTGGACGCTCGAGTTTGCGCCATTCTCGGATCAGTGCCACGGTGTCGGCAAAAATTTCTTCGGCTTGGTCAGGATTTGCGCCCAGAACCTCCCAATATGCCACGCCAGAAAAACCCTCGGCTGCCAGCAAGAACGGCATGACTTCGGCTCGGGCGACAATGTCACCGAAGATGCTGGTGTTGGCGGCGCGAAGCAGCTCCAGACCGTGTTCGGCTGCGGACAGCCCGCGCAATTCGCGTTGAGAGATCACATAGCCAATCCAGGGCGTGTAAGGCGCGGCTTTGAACGGCACATGGCTTAAATCCAGATGCGTGTGGGCGTTGACGGGCGCTGGTAGAATGGCGCGACCCAGGTGTTGTACTCGGGCATCGGGAAATTGGCTGCGCAAATCCTCGAGTTTGCCAAACACCACAACTGTTCCAGGGTCGATGCTGGATTCTTTGGCGACCAGCACAGCAGCGTTCTCGAGTGGTAAACCCACCCCGTTGTAAACCACGTCACTTGTCAAAAGGACTCGCTCGAGCATAGATCAGTTTACCCAATGCTCGAGCGTGAAATGTCCGTGATCACTTAATCTTCGTCGTCATTGTCATCATCGGCGGCATCGTCATCGACAAAAACACTTTCGGTTTCAAAACCCTCTAAGGCGCTGTGATCGGCAATCTCCTCACCGTCGGCAAAGAAAGTAATCAGTCCGTCTTCGCCAACCTCGAGCGTCACGTCGTCAGCGTCGATATTATCTGGGATGTTGAGGTAAAAAACGGCGGTCAATTCAATGTTTGGCACGAAAGTAGCCTCCTAGGGTTTTACTTTACAAACTCTAACAGAAGTTTCAAGATTTACGCACCTACTATAACCTCGAGTGCCTTTTGTCCACTTGGATCGGGTGTAATCTTTTAATGTGAGCACCATGACAAAGCCACTCGAGAAACTCAAAACCTACCTCGAGTTCGTGAAATTTGAGCACACCATTTTCGCCCTGCCTTTCGCGTATGCGGGCATGTTGTTCGCCGCCAATGGTTTCCCTGGTTGGGAGAAATTTTTGTTGATCACGCTTGCCATGGCGAGCGCCCGCACCAGCGCAATGGCATTAAACCGTGTGATTGATGCCGCGATTGATGCCAGAAACCCCAGGACTGCCATGCGTCACGTTCCCCGTGGGGTCGTGAGACCGCTCGAGGGTGTGCTCTTGGCAATTGTTTCGCTGGCGATTCTGACCTTTGCGGCTGCCCGACTTGGTTCGTTGCCGTTAACCTTGTTGCCGATTGCCGTAATTTTTTTGGTCTTGTACCCATACACCAAACGTTTCACCTGGCTCTGTCACCTTTGGCTTGGCATCACCGACGGCGCGGCTGCGGTTGGCGGTTGGATTGCAGTCACGAACAGCTTTTCCCCTGCCGCCTGGCTGCTGTGGTTGGTCGTGATTTTTTGGATGATCGGGCTGGACGTGATTTACGCCACCCAAGATTTTGATTTTGACAAGCAGAACGGTGTCTTCAGCATCCCGCAACGCTTCGGCATTCCAGCCTCGCTGGGAATTGCCAAAGTCTGTCACGCCATCATGTGGGTTTTACTGATTGCCGTGGGTTTCGCGGTCAACGCCACGTACCCGTATTTCATTGCCGTGGCAATCATGGGCGGCATTCTGTTTTACGAGCACCGCCTTGTTAAACCAGGCGATCTGGCGAGGGTCAACGAAGCGTTTTTTAACGCCAATTCCTGGCTTGCCCTGACCATGCTGGCAGGCGTGATTCTGGACGTGTGGGTCAGGTGAAAACCCTGACGCTCGAGGTGATGACTGGGCATTATACGATTCACCGACTTGCGCCAGACTCGAGCGTTCCAGATTGGGCTTTAAACACAACGGGTTTCTCGAGCATCACAAGAACATCTGACGAGCTTTCAATTGTTTGCCGAACCCTCGAGCTTGAAAATGTCAAACAAGACTCGGGTTGGACGTGCCTGAAACTGATTGGACCTTTCGCGTTTGACCTGACTGGCATTCTCTCCAGCGTCCTGAATCCACTTCGTGACGCCGAAATCGGAATTTTTGCCATTTCGACTTTCGACACCGATTACGTGCTGGTCAAACTCGAGCATCTGGAACGCGCTGTTGTGACACTCGAGAATGCTGGGCACACCATCACAAAAGAAAAAGAAAAGTAACCCCCTGCGCAGTAGCGACCATGCCCGATAGCGATTTCGCCCGTTAGCGACCATGCCCGTAAGGTGCATTTTATGGTCAAGAAGGTGCGTCTTGAAAACAAGAAGGTGCGTTTTGTGGTCAAGAAAGGGGGTCGCCGCTTGCGGCGGGGGTCGTGCGAAACGAAGATGACGTTCCAATCGCGCACGACCCCCCGCCACAATGACTGTGCTTGCTCGAGTCAACACATGACACAATTGCTTTTACCCGTGGCGACCCCCTATTTCATAGGGGGTTTCTTTTTAGGCAAGATTTTTGTTGAGATACTTTGTCCCTCGAGAAAATCTATCCCACAAGCTCGAGTCACTGTAGAATCGTTTTCTACGGAGGCACACATGGCACGAATCGTGACACTTTTTACTGGACAATGGGCTGACCTTCCACTTGCCGATCTTGCACCAATGGCGAAAGACATGGGTTACGACGGTCTGGAGCTTGCCTGTTGGGGCGATCATTTTGATGTTTCTGAAGCGTTAAAGTCAGATTCTTACGTCAAAGAAAAACGAGCGTTGCTCGAGAAGCACGGTTTGCAATGCGTGGCAATTTCGGCGCATCTTGTCGGGCAGGCGGTCTGTGATTTGATCGATGAGCGTCACAAGAGCATTCTGCCCGCGCACGTCTGGGGGGACGGCGACCCCGAAGGCGTGCGTCAACGTGCGGCGCTCGAGATTGCGAACACGGCGAAGGCTGCGCAAAAATTTGGGATCAAGGTCGTCAATGGTTTTACTGGCTCGAGCATCTGGCACAGCTTGTACGCCTTTCCGCCAACCAGTCAGGAATATTGGGAGGCTGGCTTTCAGGATTTCGCCAAGCGCTGGCTGCCGATTCTCGAGGTGTTTGAAAGCTGCGATGTCAATTTTGCGCTCGAGGTTCACCCGACAGAAATTGCGTTCGACATTGCCAGTGCGCAACATGCTCTGGTGGCGCTAGATCATCACAAGCGATTTGGTTTCAATTACGACCCGAGCCATTTGGGTTATCAGGGCGTGGATTACGTGCGCTTTTTGCGGGTTTTTAAAAACCGTATTTTTCACGCGCACATGAAAGATGTTTGGTGGGGGCATGGCAACGGCGACGTTGGTGTGTTTGGCGGACATGTCAGCTTTGGTGATGCACGTCGATTCTGGGATTTTCGCAGTGTTGGGCGCGGCGACATTAACTTTGAAGAGATCATTGTGGCGCTCAACGACATTGCTTACGCGGGACCGCTCAGCGTCGAATGGGAAGACTCGAGAATGGATCGGGTGCATGGCGCGACCGAAAGTGCAGCGTTCCTGAAAAAACTCGATTTCAAACCGAGCAATCTGGCGTTCGATGCGGCGTTCGAGAAAAAATGATTGAAGCTCGAGCCTAGTGCAGAACCTTTCAATTCGGGGGCGGGTGGCGTTCGCGGCGGCGTGTGTCGAAATCGCAATGCAACGTTTTGGAATTCTTGGGGCGAGTGATTTTCTGGAAGCACTTTGGAGTTTTTGCACTGAAGAGAATTTGCTCGAGTGGGAAGCAAGAATTCAGGTGCTTCATCCGATTCACTGGCAGGAAAAAGCTTTGTTACATCTAAACTCGAGCCTGCAAAATGTGTTGCAAGATTTGTTTGCGAATGCTGTCGCGGTTGGAACGCGAAACTTGTATTCTGATTACCGAAGCTTGGAAACCGAAGAATCGCTGGCAGATGTGGTGCGGCAAATGCAAGTCTTAAAACTCGAGTTGCCAGATTTAAAGTTATTCAAGTTCTCGAGCGCATCTGAAGCCAAAGGTTGGGGCGTACCGTTTGACCCAGCCGCACTGCAAACCAATTTAAAAAGAGGTATTCAATGAGCAAAGCAAAACTGAAGTACGGCATGGTTGGTGGTGGACGCGATGCGTTTATTGGCGCGGTTCACCGCATGGCAATGGCGCTCGACGGGCAGTACGAGATGGTGGCGGGCGCTCTCTCGAGCACACCCGAAAAGGCGCTGGCAAGCGGTGAGGATTTGGGACTGGATGCTGCCAGAAATTACCCGACCTGGCAAGCGATGCTCGAGGGAGAATTGAAACTCCCAGCTTCAGAGCGTATGGATTTGGTGGTGATCGTCACGCCGAACCATGTGCATTATCCTGTGGCGAAAGCCTTTGCCGAGGCGGGGTTTCATGTGGTTAGCGATAAGCCGTTGGTGCACACGCTCGAGCAAGCCCGGGATTTGGTCAGCACGGTCAAAAAATCTGGCGTGGTTTTTGGCGTGACCTACAATTACACGGGTTATCCGATGGTGCGTCATGCCCGTGAAATGGTGCGGCGCGGCGACCTGGGGACTATTCGCAAGGTGATCGTCGAGTACAACCAGGGTTGGCTCGCCACGAACGTCGAGGCAACCAACAACAAGCAAGCCGATTGGCGCACCGACCCGGCGCGATCTGGTGCGGCGGGTGCGATAGGTGACATTGGCACGCACGCCGAAAATTTGATGGCGACCATCACGGGTCTGGAACTGGATGCGATTTGCGCGGATTTGACCTCGTTTGTGCCTGGGCGCAAACTGGATGACGACGGCAATTTGTTGATGCGCTTTACCAACGGCGCAAAAGGCGTTTTGATCGCCTCGCAGATCGAGGTGGGCGGTGAGAACGACATTCGGATTCGGGTCTTTGGCACGCAGGGCGGCATCGAATGGCATCAGGAAAACCCGAATTACCTCGAGTTCAACCCGCTCGAGGGGGCGCGGCAAATTTTGACGCGTGGCGCGGGTTATTTATGCGAGGCGGCGAAAAAGGCGATTCGGCTTCCGGCTGGACATCCTGAAGCGTTTCTCGAGGCGTTTGCAAACGTTTACATTGGTGTTGCCGAGGCGATTCGTGCCAAGCAATCTGGGGTGGCACTAACGGCACTCGAGGGTGATTTCCCGACGGTGGTTGATGGTGCTCGGGGCGTGCATTTTATCGAAAGAACAGTGGAGAGCGCGGCAAGTTCGCAGAAGTGGACTGACGCAAAATTCGAGCGAATTCCATAAAACTCAAAGCTCGAGATTGAATGTTGATCTCGAGCTTTTTTCTGGCTCGAGTCTCTCATTTTAGGATTTAAGGTTGAAATGCAATCCAGAGCGTCAAAATGCTGGTTGAGTGCTATTTTTGCACACAAGTCTTGTCATTATTTTGAGATTTGTCAATGCCAAATCGAGGCTTAAACTATCCTTACCAATCTCGGAGGTACAGCCTATGTATAAACGCATTGCTTTGATTCTCGGACTTGCAGCATTGATGGCATCGTGCAATCAAACGCCACCTCAGGAGGCTATCCAAGCCGACAGTGCCGCCGTCAGTCAAGACCTTCGTTCGCGCCCCGAACTTGAAACCTTGCAACCAGGAAAGTTTAAATTCATTCATCAGGATTTGAAAATCAATTTGGTCTTCGTGGGTTACAACCAAAATAACGGCGCTCGAGGCGTCAACCTGAACACGTTTAAAAAAGTGTTGCCCAGCAAGTACAAAGCGGTTAACCGAGGACCCAGTTTTTATGGCACGCCCGAATACGCTGGCACAAGCTTTGGTTATGATTACAACATTAAATTCGCCGACAAATCATTCGAGAATGCGTTCTTCAAGCACCTCTCGAGTATTGCTTAGGACTTACGCAGTGAAGCGAATTGAAGGTGATCTCAACTCCTTGCGCATGTACTCATCCAACAACCCCTGCTTCAACGCATACACCGTCGAAAAAGACATTCTTGCAAGGCGTTTCAAAAACGTCCACTCCAACAACGCACACCCCACATGATTGCGTTCTTGACCATAAAATGCACCTTCGGGCATGGTCGCTTGTGCTCGAGCACTCCGACATTCACACGCCTCAATCCCAGTCACTTGCTTCACCTCTCGGTGCAACTGCTCCACCTTTCTTGACCATAAAACGCACCTTCGGGCATGGTCGCTCCAACGAAAGCCTTGCGCAAACCGCACTGCCTCCGCG
>JAYTKL010000580.1:0-1570 GCA_043730305.1 Deinococcales bacterium
TCGTCATTGGTGCTGTCGCGCTGCGTGAGTAAAATCACGCGGCGGTCGGCGGCTTGCGCCTCTTCGACGGTACGGCGCGATTTGGCGCGACCGACGGCGACGCTTAAAGTTGTGCCTGGTGGTAAAACGTGGCTGCGAAGTGCCAGTACAGGTAATTCCCAACGCATAGAATTCTCCTTTTGCCAACCCGTGTCTCGGGAATTTGGCGCTGGCACACTTTGACGGGTGGTGTCGAACCCCAGCACGCTTTGAGGTGATGCTGAACCTAAATCCTGCGGGTTTGAAAATTAAATCCTAACTCCAAAATATCATACCAAGCATGACAGATTTCTGACGGTAAGATTGCACTCGAGCTTGCAGGATGGAACTTTTGAACCCTCGAATGCACCAATAAAAATACTGGTAAGAGTAAGGATAACCTCCTCTTGCCAGAATTATATGTATCTTGAGTAACGATTAAGCGGACTTCTTGAGTGCATCAGACTCAAGTCTCAACTCGGGTGCATCTAACGTAATGGATTCCAATGCCGTGAGCGGCGAATCCAAATGCGAAGGCTCGAGTTTCAACGACTTCAAGCCGTCACGCGGCAACTCGAACATCAAATCCGTCATTGCCCCCTCGAGTACCGCCCGCAAACCACGAGCGCCCGTGCCACGCTTCAGGGCGCGACGCGCCACCTCGCGCAAGGTGTCCGATGCAAACTCGAGACTGACGCCTGACAGATCAAACAAGGTCTGGTATTGACGGGCAATAGCGCCGCGCGGTTCGGTCAAAATCCTGACAAGCGCCTCCTCATCGAGTTGCTGAAGTTGCACAACCAGCGGCAAACGCCCAACCAGTTCTGGAATCAAACCAAACTTCACCAAATCTTCAGGAACAACCGCCACGTCTTGTTGAGCATTGACCCTCGAGAAACTGACGGTTTTTTGATCGGTACGTGCAGCAACAATCTGCTGCAAACCGTCAAATGCACCACCACAAATGAACAAAATATTCTTGGTGTTGATCTTGACCAATTCCGCACCAGGATGCTTGCGTCCACCCTGCGGCGGCACGTTCGCCACCGTGCCCTCAATGATCTTCAACAGCGCCTGCTGCACACCCTCGCCCGAAACGTCTCGGGTGATGCTCGTACCCTCAGACTTCCGCGCCACCTTGTCAATCTCGTCCAGGTAGATGATGCCACGTTCGCACGCGCCAATGTCCATGTCAGCGGCATGAAGAAGCCGCACCAAAACGTTTTCAACATCGTCACCGACATAACCCGCCTCGGTCAATGTGGTCGCATCGGCAATGGCAAACGGTACATGCAACATTTTCGCCAGCGATTCCGCCAGCAGTGTCTTACCCGTGCCAGTTGGTCCAATCAGCACAATATTGGACTTTTGCAAATCCGCATCAGGGTGCAAAAGACGCTGGTAATGGTTGAAGACCGCCACCGACAACGCCCGTTTCGCCGCGTCCTGACCGATCACAAACTCGTCAAGGTGCGCCTTGATCTCTCGAGGTGGCGGCAATTTCGGCAGCACAAACGGTTTACTGACCGCCTGGGTTTTCTTGCCAGACTCG
>JAYTKL010000581.1:0-2232 GCA_043730305.1 Deinococcales bacterium
TCTTCTCGCATCGGGTGTTGCATCAGCAAAGATTGATATTCTCAGAACTCCACCGACTGCCACAACCGCAAAATAAACTTCACCATCTATCTCGAGACATCCAAACGAACTTAAAAGCCCACCTGTCCATTCGGGGGCTTTTTTTCATTTCAAAAACCTTCGCACCATTCTCGAGCCACCACCCCAATCTCGAGTACACAATTGAAAATTCCTGATTTGCTATAATCCCACCATGAGCGTCAACGAGCTTCAACATCAAGCCGAACAACTTTCCGCACTCGAGAAATACGAGTTGCTGCGATTCCTTTCCGCCGATTTGAAAACTTTAAGCGAACAAGAATTGGAAACCATCCAAGCCGCCGAAGCCGCAAAACGACTCGAGCATATCCACAAGTGACTCGAGATACCAACATTTTCGCTTAACCCGCTATACTCGAAGTATGAACTGCCAGGTCAAACTTGAATCAGGATTTAACGGGTAATCTGTGGCTCGAGACAAGTACCATTCTGTCGTCAGGGTTGCACTCGAAAAAGCGGGTTGGACAATCACGGATGACCCGTTTGTCATCAATGTTGGCACAACCGATTTGCAAATTGATCTTGGCGCAGAACGTCTTCTTGCTGCCGAACAAGGCAATGAACGCATCGCTGTCGAAATCAAAGTGTTTGGTAACATTTCATTGGTTCAAGCATTTCACACGGCTGTCGGGCAATACATGAACTACCGAGTAAATCTCGAGGAATACCACCCAGAACGCCAGTTGTTTCTTGCCGTGCCAAAAAGCATTTTTGAAACGTTCTTTGCGTCCGAATTGGCAGTTCGTTCTGTAAAGCGCTTGCAAATAAAACTCTTGATCTTTGACCCAGAAACCGAGGTGATCTCGTGGCAACCTTAAAAAGCGCAATTGGGTTTGAACAAATGACCCATTTACAACAAGCGATTTGGCAAATTTTTGAACCCATGCAGCAATGGCAGACCAGGGGGATTGAATACGAATTTGTTTTTGACACCCAAAACAACCATTACCAAGTTTTGATGCACGGTTGGCGCGGCGTAAGACGCTTGTATCACGTCATGATTCACTTTGCGATTAAAGGTGAATTCATTTGGATCGAAGAGAACAACACCGAAATTGATTTTACCGAAGAATTTCTCGAGTACGGCGTTGGAAAAGACCAGATCGTGCTTGGGTTTTACCCTCCAGGGCATCGAACACTCGAGGGATTTGCTTCAGGGGCGTAAAACTCGAGACACCCAAAATGCGAATTGTAACTCGAGCTTTAAACCTCAAGCTTGAGATTGAAAGCTGTTTTACAACAGTGTTTCAATCCGTTCAAAGCTCGCATCGCGTGGTGTCAACGTTAAACTGACCTCGTAACCCAGTGCGTTTGCATGTCTGACCAGCGTTTGTAATTCCAATTTCAAATTCGCGTGTTCAATCTCGTGCGCCCTTGCAACACTGATACCCTGGGTTTTTGCCACATCACGAATCGTTGCGCCACTGTTCTTCCTGGCTCGAGTTAAAGCGTGACGCAAATCAGATTCCAGAATTGCATTCTCGAGTTGATGCCGTGCATTGGGTTGCGCGGCTTCAAGCAGTCCAACGGGTGGGTTGGGATTGCTTTGAATAATGCCAGTTTTCAGTTCTTCGGCACTTAATTCTGAAAGCAATGCCTCAAGATTTGGTGTGCGTTTGGTTTTCTTGTTCATGGTTTGTCCTTTCCTGGTTTGATGGCTGGTTTTGCAACTGGGATCACTTGAATACCCAGACGGTACGCCCGAAGCACAATCGCAACCTCCTCGAGCTTCATTTCATCTGGTTTGTTGCCTGTTTTGATTTCCGCATTGACAATCACAGCTTCATCGTCACTTGTCAAAAATAGATAGACTCGAGCACCACCTTTTTGTCCACCTCGAGATCGGGTTTTGAGTTCATGAAACGGAAGATTCTTTAATTTCTCGAGGTAACGACTGTCCCTGCCATTTTGGTAGAAATCTTGGAGCATGAGGACGATGCTGTTAACACTTTCTTGCTAGTTGTTTTGGATCATCTCGAGCAGGTCTTCAATCATTCTGGGGTGTGCTGCGCTCAGTCGGTGTGGGTATCACGCAAGGTGAAAGACCATTTGAAAATCGTAGCAGAAATAATTTGTTTGGTCTAGCCTTGAAAATGATCCCAAGAGATCATGACCAATTCGAGAAACCCAAAAACGCGGGTTACGATTTGAGCC
>JAYTKL010000582.1:0-5046 GCA_043730305.1 Deinococcales bacterium
CAGTTCAAATACGGTTTCCAATGTTGGCAGGCGAATTGCCATTGATGACATCGGACGAAAATTGATGCGTGAACTCAAACCGATTGCCATTGTTGACACAGCCAAACTCTCTGAAGACATTCGAGAAATTTACAAGCCTTTTGGTGTGGTTGCCACCTTGATTGTACCTGTGGTTTCGGGCGGGGCAATGCTCGGCTCGTTTGCCCTGGATTTCTTCGAGACCAGAACTTTTAATCAAGAAGAGATCGAATTTGTTGAAATGATTGCCAACCTCGCCGCACCGTTCATGGCAAAAACCCATGAAATTGCGCAACTGAGTACCGAACTCAGGCGCGGCAAGCAAATCGAAGAACGCCTGACCCTAAGCGAGGCGGGCGCAAAATCGATTCTTGATGCCCTGCCCGATACCGTGTACAGAATCGACGCTCGAGGTCAAATTTTGGATGTCCGTGTACCTGGGGCGGACGCTTCATGGATGGTTGATAAGCACCTGCGTGATATTTATCCAGAGGCAGTCTTCACCATCATCGAACAGGCTTTGAAACACTTGCAAGAACGTGGCAAAGTTGGTTATCTCGAGTACAGCCTCTTGTACCCAACGGGTGAACGCAATCTCGAGGCAAGGCTCGCACCGATTTGGTCGGGTGGAGCGGTTTTAATAGAACGTGACATCACCGATGCCAAACATGCGACCCGTGACCTGAATAAATCCAGGGCGCAATACCGTGATTTGGTCGAGAATGTTTCGGGTATTGTCTGGGAAGCCGAGTTGTACTCCGCAGATTTTGCGCAATTTACGTTTATCAGTCCACAAAGCCAAACCATTTTGGGAATACCGTCTGAACAATTGTTGGGTTCAACCCGTTCAATGCTGGCTTTGGTTCACCCCGATGATCGTAAAGTTGTGATGGGCGCTTTTTTGTTGGCGGCTGAACAATTGAGGGTGGTCGAAGGCGAATACCGCATTGTTAAACCAGACGGGCAGGTGCGCTGGGTTCAAGATCGTGCGATTGGTTTTATCGAACCAAACCGTCCAAGGTTGATTCGGGGTTTAATCGTGGATGTCACCGAACGCAAACGCGCTCAGATTCTCGAGCGTGGGCGCAACCGTGTGCTCGAAGGTATCGCTCGAGGTGTTGCCATTGAAACAGTGCTCGAGATGATTCTGGAAATGCTGATCGAACAATTTGCTGGTTTGGGTGCGCAAATCAGTTTGTTAGAAGAAGGGCATCTCAGTTACGTTGCGTATAAAGACGTGACCAATGATTTGCTCGAGTGTCTCGACGCGGCTGGAGGTGATCCTTGCAGCGTTGCGGTGCGCACCGGCGAGGCACAGTACATTGAAAACCTTGGCACCGATGACCGTTGGTCGCTCGAGTACCGTGCAGCGTTGATTCAGGCTGGTTACAAGCATTGTGCCGCCCTGCCGATCATGACCAGCAGCGGCGTTATTCTGGGAACGTTGACCAGTTACACCCGCAGTGAACATTGGGGAGAGGATTTACGAACCCAACAAAAAGCGGCGGCTGACCTGGCAGCCATTGCCATCGAGCGCCATTCTTTAATTCAGAAACTCGAGTATCAAGCGCTGCACGATTCTTTAACGGGTTTGCCAAACCGTGTTTTGTACCATGACCGTTTGCATCAAGCGATTGCCCGAGCAGACCGCAACGGCAGTCTGGTTGGAGTCTTGTTTATTGATCTAAACGGTTTTAAAGCCGTCAATGATGGTTTGGGTCATGATGTTGGCGATCGGTTGCTGCGCGATATTGGCATTCAATTGCAAAGTTTTGTGCGGGCTTCGGACACGGTGGCACGACTTGGTGGTGACGAATTTTGTTTGATTCTGCCAGATTTAACCGACAGTTCCCCGAGCGAAAATTTGCGCTTAGAAATCACGCAAAACTTAAAAATCAATCTTGGTTCTGGCAAAGAAACCCTGACCGTGAGTGCCAGCGTCGGTTTGGCAATTTACCCTCGGGACGGCGCAGATGCCGATGCCTTGTACAAACACGCCGACTCATTGATGTACCGCGAGAAAGTGAAACGCAAAAGCAAGTTAACCAAAAACCCGAAATTAACTCGAGAATAATCACTTCAAACCTTTCGCCATTTGCAAATAACGGGCGTAGGCATTTAAATCGTTCGCGTTGGCAAGTTTAAATGCTCCAACAAACACGGTCGGCGTGGCATTGATTTGCAATCTTTGGGCATGGCTGGCTTCTTCGAGCACAGCCTGTTTGCTCGAGGCTGATTTCAGGCACTGGTTAAAAACGCCAACGTTCAGTTGTGTGGTTCGTGCCAAATTTTGGAAATCGTTTAAACCCAGCGCAAAGAGTAAATCGTGATAGGCAAAAAATTTACCTTGCGCCCCCGCGCATTCGGCGGCGATTGCAGCCTCGAGCGCTTTGGAGTGAATGCTGGTCAAGGGCAGATGATGAAACGCGAATCTTGCCAGACCTTTATCAACAAATTTTGATCTTAAACCTGGCAGGGTTTGTAGCATCAATTGCTTGCAAAAAGGGCATTCAAAATCACTGAACTCCCGAATCATCACTCCTGTTTTTCCCATCACATGGCGGTCTGGTCCAAAACCCGCGAAGCGTTTTAAATTTAACCGAAAGACAAACGTTTTTGCCCAGCGCAACTCGAGCACCGTTTCTGGCGTTAACCCTGGGGATACCGTGCCCACATCACGAAAGCGGTTGGCGCTATTTTTCAAGTTTGTCTCAAGTCCCGCTGCATTTTCGGGATGCTCAAGCGCCGTAGCAATGACCAGCGCAGGGGTTTTCAGGTCATCCCTCGCACCCTCGTAAGAAAGTCCTGTCACCAAACCATTCAAAACCTCGAGTTTGAGGCTGGCATTCCCAATCTTAAAACTCGCGCCGTTCAATTTGGCATTGAACGCCTTCGCAAATTTGGCTGGAGGATACGAGAGTTGCGCCAAAGCATTCGTGCCAACATAAAACGTGACGAGCAAAATCAAGAATCGCAGTAAAACCTTCATGCTGGCATTTTAGCCTTTAAAACTCGAAAAACTTGGTCAGGTGGGAGACAACCATGAGCCAAGAACCTCGAGCCACGAGTCAGAAAACCAGCAACGCTCGAGAAGCCCGTCAAGAATTTACTTGATAAATTTGAAAGCGCTGAAAATTTCAAAATCATCCTTGGATTTTGCTATTCGCCAATGGCTGCTATTTGCTGCCCTTTCGCTTTCAAACATCGTAGAATCAAGTCATGTCTTATCCACTTGCAAGCAGGATGTCTGGTGTCAAGCCCTCGTTCGTTCGTGAAGTTTTAAAAGTCGCGGTGCGCAAGGACATCATCTCGTTTGCGGGAGGTTTGCCCGCCCCAGAGTTGTTTGACATCGAGGGCATTCGTCAGGCGGCGATTGATGCGTTCGAGCAAAATCCGCAGGCGACCCTTCAGTACGGTCCTACGGACGGTTACGATGTTCTGAAAAACCACCTGATTGACATCATGGCGTCTCGAGGCGCACCTGGACTGTTAGCCGACAATTTGATTGTCACCACGGGTTCGCAACAAGCCATTGATGTGATTGCCAAAATTCTGGTTGACCCTGGCGATGTGGTGCTTGTGGAACGCCCCGCGTATTTGGCGGCGGTGCAGGTTTTTGAAATGTACCAAGCCGAATTGCGCGGCATCGAGATTGACGCGGATGGTTTAAACCCCGATGACCTCGAGCAGCAATTAAAAGATTTGCAAGCCGAGGGTCGCCGAGCCAAATTTATTTACACGGTGGCAACCTTTGGCAACCCGAGCGGCGCGACACTCTCACTCGAGCGGCGCAAGAAGTTGCTCGAGTTGGCGGTCAAATACCAGGTTTTGGTGATCGAGGATGATCCTTACAGCGAACTGCGTTTTAGCGGCGAAATCCTGCCGCCACTGGTGGGCTTGACCAGTGTTGTGGACGGCTCGAGCGAGTGGGTTTGTTATTTTTCAACACTGTCTAAATTTGTCGCGCCCGGTTTGCGCTTGGGTTGGATGCTGCTGCCAGCAGGGTTGGTGCAACCCGTCACGATTGCCAAACAAGCCGCCGACTTGCACACCAGCACCTTCGCGCAACACGTCGCGGCTCGTTACCTCGAGACTGGACGCCTGCAGGCTCAACTGCCCAAAATTCGCAGCACGTACGGCGCGAAAGGTCATGCCATGATCGCGGCACTCGAACAGCATTTTCCGTCAGGGATGCTCGAGTTTAACAAACCCGACGGCGGCATGTTCTTGTGGGCAAAAATGGCAGTGGGCGTGGACACCATGAGCATGGTGCAAAAAGCGGTGGACAACGGCGTGATTTACGTGCCTGGAGTTCCGTTTTTTCCTGGTAATCCCAAAGCCAATTACTTGCGTCTTTCATTTGCCACGCCCAGCACGGAACAAATCGAAGAGGGTGTCAGGCGTCTGGCTCGAGCGGTACTGGATTAACAACCTCTTGAAATAATTGGTATTGGATTCTTCATGTGACGTTGCAGCAAATCGGGTTTCGCCAATCAAAAAAAATCGATTGAATTCGAGCACTGCTGTTAAAAAGCCGTGCAGTAAACTTATTGTTCAAAGGTTATACAAATTAAATCACTGCAATTGAATCTCGAGCTACCATTCAATTGCAGTGAGATCAGAAATTAGAGTGTGCAACAGACTGCACACGTATAAGGTTGAGTTGTATAAACTTTGGAAGTTGGCTGCAAAAATTATTTTTAGTCGCTCGAGCTTTTAAAAATTCTTGAACCTCTCCTATTTTTTGTAGCAACACGGAGGATCATTATGAAAAAGTGGTTGTTGTTGTTCACTGCAGTTGTTTTGTTTGGTTCCAATTCATTTGCGGCAGGTATTGAATTGACTTCAGGGCAGTTTGGACTGGTGTACCAGCTTTTCTCAATCACCATTGCAACAATGGGTGCCTCTTTTATTTTTTTTGTGCTGGGGCGTCAATCGCTTGCCGAAAAATACCGACCTGCAATGCTGGTCACGGCGCTGGTGGTGGCGGTTGCCTGCTACCATTACGTGCGAATCTTTAATTCCTGG
>JAYTKL010000583.1:0-3779 GCA_043730305.1 Deinococcales bacterium
ATGCGTTCTACAAACGTTGTACGCCATCGCCTATCAAAACCAGTGCGCTCGAGACGAAGTATAACATGGCTATTTCAACTTTAACAAGTGGTACACGGCTTTTATTTGTACAAGGTTGAATTATCTCGAGCCAGTGAGGTTTTGTGTTCATATGCACTGTTCTGCACACAAAAATTCATGCTTCACGATTCTGTTTAAAGACGCCAATTTTAAGCCCAATTGTCTGAAGACAGAAAAAATCTCAGAAAATGCTCATTACAAAAGTAAACTTACAAAAAGCCAGGAAAAAACTCAAAAACCATGTCACAGGCTGCCTTCAGAGCTTTTCACCAACTTTGGAAGCCCGAATCTGTGCCACCACCCGATCACCAATCATCGGAAACGCATTCTCGAGAAAAATAAGGAAGCGATACCAACCAGGCACAACCGTTTCCGCTTGAGGATGATCGAGCAAATTCTGTATCACTTTTGCCACGATTTCGGGACCAGGCATTGGAATCGGTCTACCCGTCTCGGTCAAAGGGGTGCGAATAAAGCCAGGTGACACCAACGACACATGAACCCCAGTCCCAGCCAACTCGCGCCGCAAGCTGAGCGAAAAACCGCGAACACCAAATTTGCTGGCAGAATACAAACTCGAAGTTCCAATATGCCCAGCCACAGACCCAACATTGATGATGCTGCCAGCCTTGTGCTCGAGCATTTGCGGCAAGACCAAGCGCGTTAGCTCGACCACGGCAATCAAATTGGTTTGCAAGGTCAACGCCGATTTTTCTGGCGGCAGCGTCCACCAATGCTTTGCCCCGTTGTCCACACCCGCATTGTTTACCACGGCATCAATCCGTCCAAAAATTGCGTTTGCCCTCTCGACCAGCCGCTCGAGATCGCCAGGTTTGTTGACATCCGTCGGTGCTATCGTGACACGTTTGCCAGACGGATTGATCTCCGCTGCCAACGCCTCGAGTTTATCCGTCCTTCGTGCCGCCATCGTGACGCGGCAACCGTTTGCCACCAACAACCGTGCCGTCGCCTCACCGATGCCACTGCTCGCACCGGTAACGATCACATGCATTCCGCCCGAACCTTCTATGCTCATGGCTACAGCCTATCAGGAACACGACAAATTCAAGTCAAGGTAATCTGAACCTCATGAGCCAGATTGAACTGATTGAACTTGCACCCAAAACCTACTACATTCCAGGCGCGGTCAACGTTGGCGTGCTCGAGACACCACACGGCGGCGCGTTACTGATCGATTCGGGGTCGGACAAAGACCACGCCAAAAAAATCTTGAAAACCTGCCGCGCCAAAAACCTCGAGCCTCGAGCCATCATCAACACCCATTCACACGCCGACCATTACGGTGGAAATGCCTTCCTGCAAGAAACCTGCGGAATACCCGCCTACGCCCCGATTTACGAGGAAGCCATCATCAAATACCCGATTCTCGAGCCGATGTACTTGTACGGCGGAGTGCGCCCGCCCAAGACCTTGCAGAACAAATGGTTGATGGGCAGTCCGAGCGGCACAAAAATTCTGAATGAACCAGGCATCAAAACGATTTGCGAACTCGAGCTTGAACTGATTGATGTTGGAGGTCATGCCGCGCAAATGTTTGCCGTCAAATACGGCGATGTCCTGTTTGCCACCGATGCCGTTTTTGGGCTGCCCACGCTCGAGAAACACCCATTGCAATTCGCGGTGGACATTGCACGACAACGTGAAAGTATCAATCTGATTCGAGATGTCAAAGCTCGAGTGTTACTGCCAGGACACGGCGAACCGACTACAAACATTTCGGAAATTTGCAATGCCAATCTCAGTGCGATAGAACGCGCCAACCGCGCCGTTTTTGCCGCCTGTCAAAATCCCAGCACGCTCGCCCATATTCTCGCAAAGGTTTGCGCGACCTTTCAGATTTCCATGACCTCACTCTCGAGTTTTGTGTTGAATCAAACCGCCGTATTGGCGCATTTGGTCGAACTCGAGGAACGGGAATTGGTGCGCCAGGAGATTCTCGAGAATGTTTTGATTTGGAAGGTTTTATCGTGAATGCCTATTTCATGTTAAAAATTCGAGACTCTGAAAATTGTTCCTTGCAACCTCAAAATTTACTGTGACCAAGGGCGTAGCAAGCAGCGCCCCTACGCACTCAAAACTGTTGTAAACCGAAATTGCGTGATGGACGAAATTTCGCAAGTAATTTCCGAACTACTGAAAATTTATACAAGAAAAAAAACCACCGAAGTTACTTGAAACTTCGGTGGGCTGCTCGAGTTTCAGATCGTTCAAATCTCTTCAAACACTTCCGCTTTAAACCCAACAGGAACTTTGGTCACTTCGGGACGTGGTTTATGCCCACTGACTCCCGCCAAATGGTCAATCAAATCCCCAATCACGGCGCTGGCAGTCACCATGCCACCAGCCCCGCCACCTTGCACGATCACCGTGCCGCAGGCATCGCCGTTAAAAAGCAGGGTGTTGCGGCTCGAGGCAGATTGCGCGAGTGGGTGGTCTGCCTCGAGAATCACGGGACGGACTTTGGCTTGCCACTCAAAACCGTTTGGCACGATGCTGCCAACCAGTTTCACGCGCTTGCCATTTTTGACGGCGGTCTGCACGCGTTCGCTCGAGAGTCCTTCAATGCCTTTGACCTCGAGTTTTTCAAAGCCGAAATCTGGGTCTACCGTCATGCGTGCGAGGACACAAAGTTTGTGGGCGGCGTCAAATCCGCCAACATCCAAAGTTGGTGGGTCTTCGGCGTAACCCAAGTCTTGGGCTTCTACAAGCGCCGCGTTGTAGGTTGCGCCAGCTTCCATGCGGGTCAGAATGTAATTGCAAGTTCCAGATAAAATCGCGTGAAGCTCGAGCGTGTCAGAGCTTCGGAGTGTGCCGCAAATTGGTCCAATCACTGGCGTGCCCGCCATGACGGAACTCTCGAAGTACAGTTGACCATTTTCGGAATAAGGTTTTAGGGCATCCCAGCGTTCGGCAAGCACGGCTTTGTTGGCGGTGACGACGGGTTTGTCCGCTTTGAGTTGCGGCAGCATGAACTCGAGGACTTTGGTCGTGCCGCCCATGAGTGCCAGAACAATATCGGCTTGCTCGAGTACGGCTGGGTCGTCTGAAAAAGTTACATTCGGGTATTCAAAGTCCCTGGTTTTGCTGGGGTCGCGCACCAGAACGGGCGAGAGTTGCAGGTCAAATCCCATGTGCTCAAATAAAGCTTTTCGCTTCCAGAGTAAGGACAGCGCACTGCTGCCCACCGTACCGCCGCCAATGATGCCAATGTTCAAACGCTTCATGCCTCGAGTATACCCGTTGGTATACCAAAATTATAGTTTTGAACGATTTGAACTCGGATAAAATCAAACTCGAGATAGACTAAACCCATGATTGATTACGGTGTGCTCTGCATTGAAGACCAAAGCGAAGGACTGGCAGCCGTGCGCAAAATGCTGATTGAGCCTCAGTTCAAAGAAGTGATGCTCGAGTCAGTTCCAGACGAAAACGCTTCGATTCGTCGGGTGCTACGAACGATGGTCGAAATGCGGGCATTGCCATTGGTGCTGACGATTGGCGGTTCGGGCGTCGGCATCCGTGAGCGTGTTCCAGAAATCACACTCGAGATCATTGAACGCCAAATTCCTGGGATTGCCGAGTTGGCACGGCTGGCTGGCATTCAGAAATCACGTCGGGCGGCATTGTGGCGCGGCGTGGCGGGTTATAAGGGCAAAACCTTGGTCATCAATTTGCCCGACTGGGAAACCGCCGTTGCC
>JAYTKL010000584.1:0-4972 GCA_043730305.1 Deinococcales bacterium
ACGCTAGCCGTCCTCATCAAAAACACGATACACTTTGTCCGTGATTCAGTTTCATCGTGTCAGCCTCGAATATCCCGTGACCAAAACCTTGGCGCTCGAGGATGTCAATCTTCATATCAAAAAAGGCGAATTCGTGTATCTGACAGGACATTCGGGTGCGGGAAAGTCTAGTTTTTTGGGTTTGCTGATTAAATCTTTAAAACCCACCAAAGGGCAGGTGTACGTGGCGGGTGATCCACTGGCAAAATTCCGCGCGGGTCGAATCGCGCAGCACCGTAGGCGCATTGGTATGGTCTTTCAAGACCATCAATTGCTCGACCACCTCAGCGTTTTTGAAAACATCACGTTCGCCCTCAGAATTACGGGCGCTCCAGCCAGAGAGTGGGAAGAACGCACCATGCACGTCATGCGCATGGTTGGACTCGAGTTTAAGAGAAACTCGTTCCCAATCCAACTCTCGCAAGGTGAACGTCAACGGGTTGCCATCGCTCGAGCCATTGTGACCAATCCAGTGCTGCTGCTTGCCGACGAACCCACGGGCAACCTTGACCCAGATGTCAGTTGGGAAATCATGGCGCTACTCGACGAAATTAACCTTAAAGGAACAACCGTGCTGGTTGCCACCCACTCGAGGGAAATTGTGGATCGTCAACGCCGCCGCACCATCACACTGCGCAAAGGCAAACTTGTGCGCGACGATCCGAACGGCGGGTACGCGATATGAGTTTTGATTTTGAGGCTCGAGATTTTGATTTTTCAGGAGCAATTTAATAATGCTGTATCACATCAGGCAATCGTGGATGGCGCTTCGTGCCAACCTGACCGCAGGTTTAGCAACCCTGACCACCATGACCGTCACCCTCACCATGCTGGCGCTGGTGACACTCGTGGCGCTCAACCTCGAGAACATCGTGCGAACCATTGAACGTGACGTGCAAATCACGGCGTTTCTCGAGAACACCACGACACCCACCCAGGCGGAGGCATTGTCGGAGGCGGTTTTGATGGCGTTGCAGGACAAAACCAGGTTTCCAGTGCTGGACAGCGCCAAGTTTGTCCCCAAGGAAGAGGCTTACGCCAATCTGGCAATCGATTTTAAATCTCTGGCGGACGCGACCTCGTTGGTCGAAAATCCGCTCAGTGACCGCATTGTGATTAAGTTGACCAGCCCGACCAATCTGGTCAGCACCGCCGGAAGCGTCAAAGCCATTGTTGGCGTGAAAGATGTCGAGTACGGTTCTGACTTTGCTCAAAAAGTCATCAACGCCATCTCGAGCGTGCGGCTTTTTGGGATTGGACTCGAGGTGTTGCTGCTTTTAAACAGCTTGTTCAACATCCTCAATACCATTCGGGTTGCCATGTACGCCCGCCGTGACGAAATCAACGTCATGCGTCTGATTGGTGCGACCAGGGGTTTTATTCGGCTTCCATATGTGCTCGAGGGTGTGGGTTTGGGTTTGCTGGCAAGTTTGTTTACGCTTGTCATCGTGTATCCTGCCTATACCAGCGCGGTTGGTCAACTCAGAACCCTTGTGCCGTTTCTGGCACTTATTGAAGACAACCTGACCGTGTTGCAAGTGCTGGCTTTAATTACGCTTTTGGGTGTCAGCTTGGGCTTTTTGGGCAGTTTGTGGGCGACCAACCGTTACTTGCGAGAAGTGGAATAGGGGACGAAATGACCAAACATCTCAGCATCGTTTTGATTCTCCTCATCTCGAGTTTTCTGACCGTATCCCTCGGGCAGGACACGACCAAACTGCGTGGCTTGGAACAAAACGTGCAGTCCCTCGAGCAGAATCTTCAGACCGCCAAAGCGATTCGGGCGCAACAGGCGGCTCGGGCGGCAGCACTTGAGGCTGAGTTGCGCAATTTGGGTGGGCAGGAATCCAAACTGAGCAGCCAAGTGCGAAAGTTGAACAACACGCTGAACAAACTCGAGCTTGATCGTTTGGCATTGATTCAAGCGATAGACAAAAACCAGAAAGCCTCGAGCGCCTTGCTGGCGCAAATTGCCAAACTCAACCAGACCGTGACCAATCAGAAAAAAGCGGTGCAAGACTTGATTGTCAGCATTGACCGCGAACGAAGCTCGAGGTACGTGAAATTGCTGGCACGGGCGGACAATGTTTACGACTTGGTCGTCAAGTCCAAAGACTTGAACACGATAGGGCAAAACGATTTGAACGTGATTGATGAGTTGAAACAAAGTATTGCGCAGCGCGAACAAAAAAATGTTGATTTGCAAAACGTGATCGCGCAACTGAACGCCAATCAGCGTTTTCTCGAGTCCAAAAAAGACGCCATCACCCGCAACCGAGGGCAACTGAACGCCAGCATCGCGCAACTCAGGCGAACCGCGCAAGGGCGCAAGGTCGTGCTGCTCGAGACGGTCAAGGCTCGTCAACGCACCGATGCCAGCATTGGCAGCATTTTGAACAGCGTTTTTGCCCAGCGCCAGGCTTTAAAACGCGAACGTTCCAGAATCCTCGAGATTCGCCGTCAAGCCGCGTTGGTTGCCGCCAGAAAAGCCGCCGCCGAGCGTGCTCGTGCTCGAGCCGAAGAGCGACGGATTGCCAGATTAAAATCTCAACGTGCCAGACAAGCTGCCCTCGAGCAAGAACGCATTCGGCAACTGCAAGCCGCGCAGCAAGTGGCGAACACTCAAAAGAACCTACCAGAAGTTCCGGTTGCGCCCATTGATTTGCCAGCCAGCGTCGGGCGTTTAAGTCAACCGATTCCGGGTGGGCGGATCACGGCGAACTTTGGTCAGCAAGGTGAATACATGGCAATTCAAGCCGATCAGGAAGGCGCGGGCGTTTATGCCTCTGCCGATGGTCAAGTGGCTCGAGTCACGCTGGTACAGGCAAACTCGGGTTATACCATCATCATTGCGCACACCGACAGCCTTTGGACGGTTTATCAAAACATGCAAGACCCGCCCATCGAGCCAGGGCAAACTGTTAGACGCGGTCAATTTATTGGTTATGTTGGCGGCGGCGCGATCAACCCTGCCGACCAATTGCAATTTGCGGTTGCCGTGAATGGTGTGCTGGTTGACCCGCGCCCGTATTTTTAAATGACCCTTTGCTTTTAAATCACGCGGTCATTGCCGCCATCAATCGGAACTTGAGCGCCCGTGGTTTTTGAAAACGCTTTTCCGCACATACTGATGGCAAGTTCCGCAACGTCAAAGCTCGAGACTTCGGTTTTTAGAATGTTATTGGTTTTGTACTCTTCAACGCTCAAACCGTAACTTCTGGCGCGTTTCTCGAGGATCTCATCCGTCCAGATTCCAGTGTCAAACACCGCGTTCGGATGCAGCACGTTGACCCGTATGCCGTCTTGCCCCCACTCGAGGGCTGCAACCCTGGCAAGTTGGGTCAGCGCGGCTTTGGAGGCGCTATAAGCTGCCGCGCCTGGTCCTGGGGCTTTCACGTTCTTGGAGGCGATCACGACCACGCGCCCACCGTTTGGCGCTCGTTTTAAAAGTGGCTGCGCCTCGCGCAATAAACTCAGGTTCGCGTCAAGGTTGACGCGCATGGTGCGCTGCCAAGTCTCGAGGTCAAGATTTGCAATCTGCTGGCTGGCTGGGAAAATGCCGGCATTCAACACCAGCATGTCCAATCCGCCAAAACGCTGTACGGTTTGCTCGAGGGCGTCTTGCAGGGCAGTCTCGAGGGTGACATCGCAAATAATCCCTAGATATTCTGGTTGGTTAAAAACGGTTTTCACGGCGGGGTTCAAGTCCAGCCCAACGACTGTCGCGCCTCGAGCCATAAACATTTCGGCGCAAGCTCTCCCGATTCCTGAGGCAGCACCCGTCACCAGCATGACCTCACCCGCGAATTCGGGCTGACTCGAGGACAGCTTGAATTTGGCTTGTTGCAACGCCCAGTATTCAAATTCAAACAGTTTTTCTTCATGTAAAGGTTGCCAGCGCTCGAGTCGTTCGGCGCGTTCAATCATCTGAATCGTGTGCTCAAAAATCGCGCCAGAAGTTTGAGCATCAGATACCGTTTTGCCAGCCGTCAACACGCCAAGTTCGCGGTCAATCACAACTCGAGGTGCGGGGTCAAGCATGGACTCTCGAGCCTTGGAATGCGTTTCAAAATATTTTTGATAAGTTCCCGCAAAGGCTTGAACATCACGTCCGAGCATCGGTTTGGGCTTGATCCAAGAGGCATGGTCTACCGTTGCCACGCCACGAAGCGCAACATCCTCGAGATTTTCGCGTTTTGAAAAACCAAAATCACGCTCGAGTCTGCTTACGATCATGGCTTGTTTGGCGGCGTGTGAAATGTCAAACCGAAGTTGTGCAATTTGAATTCGTGTTGACAAGGCTTGCTCGAGTTGCGGTTGGGCAATTTCCCAAGCCTTGTGCTGCTCGAGATAATCTTCCGCTCGAGATACCAATTCGATCATGCGGTCATAACTTTCTTTCGCAGTGTGCCCCCAAGTGAACAAACCGTGATTCAGTAAAACCATGCCGATCGTCTCGCTCGAGTTTTGCTGCTCAAAAGCCATTTTGCAAGCTTTTGCCAGCCCAAAACCTGGCATGACGTACGGCACGACAATCACAGTCTCACCGTAAATTTCGCGCACGCTAGCCGCGCCGTTTGGCGTGTTCATGATCGTCACCAGCGCATCGGCGTGCGTGTGATCAACCCATTTGTCCGACAATATCGCGTGTAAAATCGTTTCGACGCTGGGAAATGGCGCGTCAGGCTCGAGCAATGCCAGTTGAAATTCGCGCATCATTTGCGTGTCGGAAAGTGTCTCGAGGTTTGAGAGTTTTTGCAAATGTTGAAGATTGACAGGCGCAAAACCATGCGGTGTGATGGTTTTGAGAGAACCTCCAGTGCCCTTCACCCAAAGCACCTCGAGCATGTCACCAAACGTATTTTTCATTCTCAGTTTGACCGAAGTATTGCCGCCACCCGCCAGCACCAAACTCGAGTCCTCTCCCAACAAC
>JAYTKL010000585.1:0-1324 GCA_043730305.1 Deinococcales bacterium
GGCAGCACGCTGGCAAAGCATGATTACAGCCGATGTCCCTGATACCGCCCAAACTTTTATCCCCTCAAACTTTTGTGGTTTGGGTCAACAAACGATCAACGGGGTTGATGATTTGGCAATCTGGGTCAATACGATCAAATATGATGCCAACAATCCCAATCTTTTAGGACAAGCGGGACCGTGTTACTCGAGGTCAGGAACACGACTGACCACTGTTGGTGAGATGGAATTTGTCGATACGCAAATGGATGGTTTGCTGGCAGCAAACCAATTGACCGATACCGTCATGCACGAAATGGGGCATATTCTTGGGTTGGGAACGCACTGGCAAGTTTTGGGCTTGACGGCGAACACCCTGGGCGGTAATTTTTGCGGAACAGACCCGCAATATGTTGGCGCAAATGTAATCCGTGAGTACCGCGCCTTGGGCGGCGCTGGAAACATCAAGCTCGAGAATCTGTACGGACCCGGAACGTGCGAAGGACACTGGAAAGAGGGTGTTTTCGGCACGGAATTGATGACCGGTTTTCTGAACGGAAGTGTGGCAAACCCACTCTCGAGAATGACTTTGGCTTCAATGCAAGATTTGGGTTATAACATTGATTTATCCAAAGCCGATTCGTACAGCATTCCTGCGGCTGGGACGGCATCGGTGTCGGCTCGAGCAGGCAAAAACGATTTGATCGTCACCCGACCAGTGGAACACGTCACTCCGTAACCGTGGGTGGCAATTATCCTCGAGTTTTGGAGCATCTCGAGTTAGGCTGGGTTCATGTTTGATGTTGTCATTATTGGGGCGGGTCCTGTGGGCTTGGCTGCCGCCATCGAAGCCAAACGGGCGGGTTTGAGTTATGTGGTGCTCGAGAAGGGTTGCGTGGCGAACGCCATTTTCGAGTATCCGAGCTTCATGACGTTTTTCACCACCGCCGAAAGGCTCGAGATCGGCAATCATCCGTTTGTGACTGGCACGGAGAAAGCCACGCGCCGTGAGGCGTTGGCGTATTACCGCCTTGTCAGTGCTCGAGAGAACCTGAATTTGCGTCAGTATTGCGAGGTCACTGCGATTCATCCTGCGCCCGCCGGTTTTACGCTCGAGGTGAACGCCAAAAACGGTGACATGACGACTGTCGAATGCCGTACTTGCGTTGTGGCAACGGGTTATTTCGACAATCCAAACCATTTGGGTATTCCTGGGGAAGATATTGAGAATGTCTCGCATTATTATACCGAGGCGCACCCGTTCTGGGGCTTGAATGTGACCGTGGTTGGCGGGGGGAACAGTGCCGCCGATGCCGCGCTCGACTTGTACCGACACGGCGTGAAC
>JAYTKL010000586.1:0-1282 GCA_043730305.1 Deinococcales bacterium
TCGGCGCAGATTTTTCGCAACACACAAATCTCAAAGCTCGAGAATCACAATTGGGCAAGAAACTCGAAACTTTAAGTCAACTTTCGAGATTCCCAAGACGCAATGCTTTTGGACTCGAGGTCAAACACCACGCCCACGCCAATCACGGGTTTACTCGAGAAACTGGCAGCGTATTCTTTATCCACGATTTGTTGCAACGCAGTATCGCTCGAGCCACCAATTTTAAACTCGAGGAGGATGAATTGATCTGGGGTTTCAATGACCGTATCAATGCGTCCAAGACTGGTCTGCACTTGACTTTGCGTGCGCAAACCCGTGCTGACCAGCATGAGGTGAATCAAACTGTGAACATACGTTTCCTGTCTCGGGAAAATTTCGTAAGGAATGCCGGCTAGAATCTGATTCACTTTAAAAAACAAAGCATCCCAATCGTTTTTCAACAACAAACCACGCAACTCGAACGCAAACGTACCAATAAAACTCGGGTATTTCGCAGTGTAATTCTCGAGTAACTCCCTCGAGAACGCCATGCGCACTTCCTGATTTGGGTATGACAAGTCGTACTCGATTCCTGAAATCGTGTTTCTTTTGTTAAGAATGGTTAAATAGCCTGTTTGAAACATCAAACCCACAGGGTCTATGTTGGCAACGTCGGTGGCAACAAGCTGCATGACATCCGCATTTTTGAATTCAAACTCGAGCGGGTCAATTTGCGCATTTCGGATCATTTCAATCAAAAAAGACGGTGAACCTGTTTCGTACCAATGCGATCTGAATTCTGGATTGGCAAGAAACAACAAGAAACTAAACGGGCAGTACACCCTGTTGATGGCATCCCACGAGTAACCGTTATACCAATACGTGATGGCATCCCACAGTTCTGAAAGTGGGGCATTAAAAATCGAGGCTGCATTCTCGAGATACGTTGGGAAAGAAAATTCAATTTCTGATTTGGTGTACCCGCAAATGGTGGCGAACTTGGGATTGAGTGAAATGTCTTGAATGTTGTTCAAATCCGAGAATAAACTGAGCTTGCCAATTTTTGAAACACCCGTCAGGAAGACCATGTGCAAGCTCGCATCGAGCGGTTTGAGCACACCGTAAACACTTTTTAAAACCGCTTGGTTGATGTTGCGTTGCTCAATATCAAACAACGTATCGGTAATGGGTTTATCGTACTCGTCAACCAGCACCACCACTTTTTGGGTTTTGGCAAGCTCGAGAATCAATTCCCTGAGCGCATCCCTGGCATTGGTGCTTTGAAGAACGTAATCGTAATCCA
>JAYTKL010000587.1:0-1078 GCA_043730305.1 Deinococcales bacterium
CTAAGTACATCAAAGTTATACTTTGACTCATGGCAACTCCAACTCGATATTTAACCCTAACCAAAAAACAAGATGCAGCCCTACGAGAACTCGAACTCAGCCCTCACATCAACGCCAAAGTCAGATTACGAGCCAGCATTATCCGACTCAACGCCATCGGCTGGAACGCACAACAACTCGCAGATCACTTCAATCGCAACAAACAAAGTGTCCACAATGACTTGGACCGATACGAGCTTTACGGCATCAAAGGGCTTACCGATGGAACGAGTACCGGCAAACCTGGCAAGTTCAACACTGCGATAGTGGCATTTCTCAAAGCGCAACTCGAGCAGGATCGCGTGTGGAACAGCAGTCTTTTACGAGAAGCAATAACGATTAAGTTCAGTGTTGACCTCAGCATTGAAGCCATTCGTTTGAAACTCCGTGAGCTTGGGTACTCCTGGAAACGCACCCGGTACGCTCCAGGAAAAACACCTGATCCAGTGGTTGTGGCAGAGCACAAAGCTGAACTCGAGGTTCTAAAAAAGGGGCATTGGATAAAACATTGACCCTGAAATTCTTGGATCAGTGCGGTTTTTGTTTGATGATGACGTTGTGCTACACATGGTTTAAATGCGGGACGGGATTGGCGTTTGAAGTTCCGACCCGTTGGGGTTCGCAAGGACGAATCAACCTGATTGGCACGCTGAGCTTTCATGGGAAGGAAGAAACGCTTGAGATTCGAGAGTTGAACGGATCTTGCACAGGTGAGCAGGTCATTGCGTACCTGGAAACGTTGGCGGCCTCGTGTGATGCAAGTAAACCAACAACGGTGGTCCTGGACAACGCGGCGTTTCACAAGGGCGTTGCGTTGAAGGCTTGCCAGGTCGATTGGGAGGCTCGAGGATTACTGTTGCGGTATTTGCCTGCGTACTGCCCGTGTTTGAATTTGATTGAGGGTGTGTGGCGGCGGGTGAAAGGATTTTTGATGCCGCGTCGATGTTATGACTCGGTGGTGGAGTTGCGGGCGGCGTTGTTGATGGCGCTTAAGGCGTTGGGAGCGGTGATGATCTAAGATTTAACTTGGACGTACTTA
>JAYTKL010000588.1:0-8503 GCA_043730305.1 Deinococcales bacterium
GAACGCCTCAAAGCCGTGATTGACGATGTCACCAAAGCCGACGGTGATGTAATCTTGTTTATTGACGAGCTTCACACGATTGTTGGCGCGGGCAAAACCGAGGGCAGCCCAGACGCGGGCAACATGCTCAAACCCGCGCTGGCGCGTGGCGAAATGCACTTGATCGGCGCGACCACTTTAAAAGAATACCGCGAGATCGAGAAAGACGCGGCGCTCGAGCGGCGCTTCCAACCCGTGTTTGTTGAAGAACCCAGCGTTGAGGACACGATCAGCATTTTGCGCGGCGTGAAAGAACGTTATCAGTTGCATCACAACGTCGAAATCACTGACCCCGCCTTGGTCGCCGCCGCCACGCTCTCACAGCGGTACATCACAGAGCGGCAACTGCCCGACAAAGCCATCGACCTGATTGACGAAGCCGCCGCACGTCTCAGAATGCAGCTCGAGAGCAGCCCAGAGGAAATTGATGGTTTGGAACGACGCAAATTGCAACTCGAGATTGAACGCCAGGCATTGCAAAAAGAAAAAGACGAGGATTCGATGCGAAGGCTCGACGTGCTCGAGGATGAACTTCGCGAGGTCACTGGAAAAGTCATGAGTCTTCGCGCCGAATGGGAAACCGAACGTCAGGAACTGGTTCGCGTTCGTGAAACCCGTGAAAAACTGGACGCAACCCGAACCCAGATTGAGCAAGCCGAACGCGATTACGACCTTTCCAAAGCCGCCGAACTCAAATACGGCACGCTGCCAGCGCTCGAGCAAGAAATGCGTGAACTCGAGAAAAAACTGAAAACCGCCAAGTTCGCTTCGCAGCAAGTCACCGACGACGACGTGGCAGGGATTGTCTCCAAATGGACGGGCATTCCAGTCTCAAAATTGCTCGAGGGTGAACGTGAAAAACTGCTCAGGCTCGAGGCGGAATTGCACAAACGAGTGATTGGTCAGGATGAGGCAATTCGCTCTGTCTCGGACGCCATTCGACGCTCGAGGGCGGGATTGTCAGACCCTAAAAAACCGATTGGCAGCTTCATCTTTTTGGGACCGACGGGTGTCGGCAAAACCGAGTTGGCTAAGGCTTTGGCAGGATTTTTGTTCGACACCGAAAGCGCCATGATTCGGCTGGACATGAGCGAATACATGGAAAAGCACACGGTGGCACGTCTGATCGGAGCGCCTCCAGGTTATGTCGGTTACGAAGAGGGCGGGCAACTGACCGAAGCGATTCGTCGCCGTCCGTATGCCGTTATTCTGTTCGACGAAATTGAAAAAGCCCACCACGACGTTTTCAATGTGCTCCTTCAAGTGCTCGACGATGGACGCCTGACCGACGGGCAGGGACGCACGGTGGATTTCAAAAACACGGTCATCATCATGACCAGCAACATTGGCAGCCCAGTGATTCTCGAGGCGGCACGGTCAGGCGGCATGACCCAAGGCACTCGAGAAGAAATCATGAACATTTTACAACGTGAATTTAGACCAGAATTCTTGAATCGCGTTGATGACATCGTGATCTTTGAGGCGTTAAGCATTCATCAAATGCGCGAGATTGTGGACGTACAGTTAAATGGTCTTCGTGCCAGACTTGCCGAACGCCGCGTGACCCTCGAGTTGACCAATGCCGCCAAAGACCATCTGGCAGGCGTAGGTTACGACCCCGCTTACGGCGCAAGACCGCTCAAACGCGCCATCGGACGCGAACTCGAGACTCCACTTGCCAAAAAGATTCTGGCTGGTGAAGTGCAGGACAACTCGAGTCTGAGCATTGATTTTATTGACGGGCATTGGAATTTTGGCACGAGATCGGTGAATTAGACATGTAGGGGATGGTTTGAAACCATCCTACAGTTCAGTTCGAGGTTCAAGATTCGTCATCCCACCAGTTCAAAGCGACACCTAAACACAAAGGCGTGACTGTTTGACCTGCTTTTAAGGTCTGTTTCATGCCGTAACCGTCTTCGCTGGGTTCTCGGTAAACCTCGAGTTCGTTTGCTTTCAAATTTAAAATCCAGACCTCGATAATGCCAGCACTGGCGTACCGCAACAATTTTTTGTTGCGGTCATACCAGAGGCTCGAGTCTGCCACTTCGACCAGCAAACCGATTTGGGCGGGTTCTGGCAAACGACCTTTGTATTGCTTTAAGGGCGGCTCGAGCAACACCAAATCGGGTTGAGGACGGGAACGGTTCGAGAGTCGGATTGGATTTTGATTCCAAATCAAATATCGTTTTTGACTGGCAGCATCAAGAATTTCTTGAAGTTTAAAAGTTTCAAAAGCGTGATTCTCACCAATTGGACTCATCTCAAAAATTTCTCCATCCAGCAATTCGACTCGAGCTTCTGGATCAGAAAACTCGAGCTTTTCAAATTCCTCAACCGTAAAACGGTACGGTTTGGGTTCAGGATTTGATTGGGTCGAAAATACGGTCATGAATCAAGCTTAAACGCTTTCACTGCTTCGTTCAAGTTGGGTTTTAATCCCTTTAAACTCGAGCGCCGCACCAACAAAGGCTTTAAACGGTGGGCTTGGACGCATCGGACGGGATTTAAATTCTGGATGGGCTTGCAATCCCAAGAAGAACGGATGCCCTTCAAGTTCTATGGCTTCTACCAATCCAGCGCCGCGCTCGAGTTTGCCTTTGGTCACGCCCGAAACCACCAGTCCCGCTTCTTTCAGGGTTTCGACGTAAATCGGGTTGACCTCGTAACGGTGACGGTGACGCTCGAGCACGTCTTTAGAACCGTATACCCGTTCGAGCAGCGTGCCTGGAACAATTTGCATACTCCAGTCGCCCAGTCGCATCGTGCCGCCCATGCCGGCAACCTCGAGTTGTTCTGGCATCAAACCAATGACTGGGTGTTTGCTGTACTCGTCGAATTCGGTGCTGTTCGCACCCTCGAGTTTGGCTTGCGACCGGGCAAATTCGATCACGGCGACTTGCATTCCAAGGCAAATCCCAAAGTACGGAATCTTGTTTTCCCTGGCGAATTTGGCGGCAAGAATTTTGCCTTCGATGCCACGGTGTCCGAAACCTGGTCCGACCAGGATGCCGTCCATGCCTTTAAAAGCCGCGTTGACGTTTTCAGGCTCGAGTTCTTCGGCATTGACCCAATTGATGTTGACGCGGGCATCGTGGGCTATTCCGGCGTGCCTGAATGCCTCGAGAATGCTGATGTAGGCGTCACCCATCGCAACGTACTTTCCGACGAAAGCAATGTTGACCTCAAAAGCTGGGTCTTTGAGTTTTTTGATGGCATCGTGCCAGAATGACAGGCTGGGCGGGATTTTCTCGAGTTTAAGACGCTTTTCAACCGCCCGTCCCAAGCCTTGAGCCTCGAGCGCCAGTGGCACTTCGTAAAGGTATTCAACGTCAAAACTCGAGAAGACGCTTTCGGGGTCAACGCTGGTGAACAGCGCAATTTTGCGGCGCACGTCGTCCTCGAGTGGGGTTTTGCTGCGCACCATCACGAAATCTGGGGTGATGCCCACGCCACGAAGTGCGGAAACGCTGTGCTGGGTGGGTTTGGTTTTAACCTCGCCGCCAGAAACCGTCGGCGCGAGTGTCAGGTGAATGTAAGCGGTGTTTTCGTAACCCTCATCAAAACGCATGGTGCGAATCGCCTCGAGAAACGGCAGGCTTTCAATGTCGCCCACCGTGCCGCCAACTTCGATCACGCAAATGTCGGCTTGAACCTCGAGTGCCACGCGGCGGATACGGTCTTTGATTTCGTCGGTGATGTGCGGAATGACTTGCACGGTTTGCGATAAATACTCGCCGGCGCGTTCTTTTTCGATTACAGATTTGTAGACTTGCCCTGTCGTGATGTTGCTCGAGCGTTTGACTTCAATGTCCATGAAGCGCTCATAATTGCCAAGGTCAAGGTCGGTTTCCGCGCCGTCGGCGGTCACGAAGACCTCGCCGTGTTCGTACGGGCGCATCGTGCCAGCGTCAAGGTTGATGTAAGGGTCAATTTTGACGGCGGCAACGCGGTGTCCTCTGGCGCGAAGCAGTGCGCCCAAACTCGAGGTGACGACCCCTTTTCCAAGGCTTGAAACCACGCCGCCGGTCACAAAAATGTATTTCATCAAAACATCCTTTACTCGAGTTTTTACTTCTCGAGGTTTTGAAAAGTTGCGAAAAAAGAAAATCCGGCGGGCATCAGCCCCTCCGGGATTTCAGGATAGCACGTTCGGGATTCGATTGGAATGGAACGAAAAACTCGATTTGAAAGGTAGGGTGCGCTTCTTGACCATAAAATGCACCTACGGGCATGGTCGCCTTGCGCACCGAAAGCGCGTGAGAAATGGCACACATGGAACACCCAACCAATGAACTTTCCTTTTCTAGAAGTCGAAGATTTAAACTCGAGGAACATTAAGGTAAATGCTCAAGCATCCCAAAATCGATTAACGTTTGAACGGATTCCAACCTTTTTTCTTTTGGCTTTCCAAGGGTTTTTCTTCCCTGTAGGTCTCTTTTTCTTGTTCCAAACCGCGTTGCAAAAACCTGGCGAAATCGGTTCGTTCGGCTGGAATCTCGCTGGCAACGGGAATACTTGTGGTGAGTGGCGGTTCGACAATGTCAATCTCGAGTTGTTCAAGACCTGGCGAGGCGATTTTTGTACCGCCCTCGATTTTGTGACGGTCATCAAAAACCCGAACGCCAGTGTGTTTCATGGCTTCGATCTCAATGCGCAAGGTCTTGATTTCGGTCTCGAGCGGCAGAATGGCACGTTTGACGATTTCTTCAATCAATGCTTTCAGGGCGGTACTGTTATCCATACAGGCATTCTAGTTTATTTTTGCCCTCACAATTGCAAAGTGATGGTTTGTCGCTTTCCTGCACGCTCGATTTCGAGGGTATGGCTGGAGTTCGGCGCGGTGTGAGCGATCATGGCGGCAAGTTCGGCAAAATTCTCGAGTGGCACGCCGTCAACGGATAAAACAAGATCACCAGCTTTAAGACCTGCGTTTTGGGCGCTCGAGCCTGGAATCACGGTTTCGATTTTGGCGGCTTGGTCGTTTTTGCCAGTGACACCAAAGCTGGCATGTTTTACCTTGCCGTTCTTGATCAGTTCGTCGGTGATTCTCTTGGCGATGTTGTACGGCACGGCAAAACCAACGCCCGCGCTCGAGCCAGCCCCGCCAATAATGGCGGCATTAATGCCCACGACCTTTCCTTGGGCGTTCAGCAGTGGACCACCAGAGTTGCCAGGATTGATGGCGGCATCGGTTTGCAACAAATGCACCAGGGTTAACCCTTCGGCGCTAAAGACGCGCTCGTTTCCCGACACAATGCCACTCGAGAATGAACCCGAGGCGCGTCCGAATGGGTTTCCGATGGCGTAAACGCTCGCCCCAATCTCTGGGAGTTCGGTTGCCCACCCGAGGATGCTGGTTGGCGCATCGGTTTTCAGCACCGCAATGTCGGTCAGGGTATCGCTACCGACAACGGTTGCTTTCTTGGCGCTCGGATTTGGTTTTTCGAGCGTGCGGTTGGAATCCTCGAGCATCACGTCCCGTGCGCCGGCAATCACGTGGGCGCTGGTGACAAAATAACCGTTTCCAACATGAAACGCCGTGCCAACCCCTCGAGCGTCCAGGTCGTCAAGGCGTGCCAGATCGGTTCTGACGGTCATGACGGCGGGTTTGGCATGTTTGTAAATTTCTGAGGCATCAACTTGGCTCGAGGTCATCTTTTGGGCATCGTTAAGGGTGCTCGAGTTTGGCTTGAGGTTGAGGTAGATTGCCGCAATTCCGAGCAAAACGCCAAGAATGGCGACTGACCAGAGTGATTTCACTGGTTGTTCCGCAATTCGCTTAACGCCGCCGAATCTTTGGGATCAGTACCGTACAACAGTGCCAGATAATAACTGACCCACGCACCAAAATACCACAAACCCAGTTGCTGCGCGTAGAGTTCGTTGCTTGGGGCTGGCACTTGAATCACTTCATCAACCCGTGACTCGAGCACTTCTTGCATGAAACTCAGGGCATCGTCGCTGCCACCGAGCAGCAATGCCACCAACGAATCGCCAGATTCGTGACGGGCTTCAAAACCACTGGCGATAATGGTTAAGGAGTTATGTTCAATCGGAATGCTCATGGATTTTCCAAGGCGCGAGAGCAACACTTGCCAAGCCCAAATTTGAGATTGAAATTTTGTGCCAGCCAGCAAAATGGGGGTGCGCGTCCAGAGTTTCCAAGCCAGTTCTTTGGCTGGGTTGCTGTCGCTGCGAACATCGGTTTTACAGGTTTCGCGCAGATTCTCGAGCACAACCTCGGCAGCTTGGGCGCTGCTGGCACGACCACAAGCATAACTGAGCGCCTGCAAATAACTGTAACTCGAGAATGGTGAAATCGGAATCAAATGCTCGAGGTTTTCTAATTCATTGGTGAATTTGAGCGTCAAACCTTTTTCGTCTCGGGTGGCACGTGCCTCTTTTGTGCCGATGCCCATGCGGTGAAGGTTCGCACCGACCGCCTCGGCAATCAACATGCCCGCGTCTGCCTCGCCAAAATCCAGTCCGCCCAGCAACACAAATTGTGTGCCGCCACCTGCCACTATCGAGGCGTCAATCCAGTCTCGAGCGACCTCTGCCGCCCAAGCGCCCTCACCAAAGCCGATCACGCCGTACGGTGCTGGAAGTTCTTTAGAGGGTCCTGCATAAGACCGTGGCAATCCCTCGAGTATTTGCGCGAGGTTGGCGGTGTCGAGGTCGTAACGTTCAGAAGAATCAAGCACGATTCTAGTTTATACAATTTGCAGGTGACAATAAAAATCACGGCGCAACTCGAGCCGTGACATTTTGCCCCGTGCCTTCTGCTCTCAGCCTATCTTACGCTGCGCTTTCAATCGTTGGATTCTTAAAATTCTCGAGCAAACCCAACAATTGTGAGGGTCGAAACGGTTTGGTGATAAAGTTCATGTTGTTACGCGCACCTTTGCGACGGTCTTTTAAGCCGCTTGGGGTGGTCAGCAAAATCAATGGCACGCCCTTGGTTTTTTCGGCATGAAACAATTGCGCCGCCATGTCAAAACCGTCCATGTCGCTCATCATGATGTCAAAAATTATGGCGAAAGGTTTTTCTTCGCCCCAAGCCAGACTGATGCCCTCAACGCCACTGGCGGCGGTTTGCACACGGTATCCGGCTTGTGAGACCATCAACTCGAGCGATTCACGCACGGTGGGGTCATCGTCCACGATCAACACCAGTTTTTGGTTTTTCTCAAGCTTGGCGAATTCATTCATGCACTTTCAGGCTAACGCAAAAAAAACAAGAGGCTTGGTAAAAAGCCTCTCTGTCCTTATGAGATTTATCATGTACTCCAAATAATGCGTGTCAATCTCATTGCCTCGCTTCTTGACCCTGAAGACGCACCTAACGGGCTTGGGTCGCTTCGCTCGAGCGGGAATCGTATTGCTTTATGGCAGGTACGCCAACGGATTAATCGGTGTTCCGTAACGTTGGATTTCAAAATGCAAGTGTGGACCTGTGCAAATACCCGAGCAACCCTCGTAACCAATGATTTGCCCTCGAGCCACCACACTGCCGACGCCCAACCTGATGCGGCTCATGTGACCGTAAATATTGACCACACCGTTACCAACTGCGATGCGAATGTTCAGACCAAAGTAACCATAGCCCGCCTCGATAATCGTACCAGAATGGGCGGCGCGAATTGGAGCGCCGTAACCTGCGGCAATGTCCAAACCAGTGTGAAAGTTGCTTAAGCCAATCCAAAAACCGCGCCGTCCGTAACTTGAGGTGATCGAACCTTGAAGTGGCCAGATGTAACCGCCGCCGTAACTGGGCGTCGGGTGATACTCGGGTTGCACTTTCGCCCGTTGAACCCGCGCTGGGGTACTGATTTGCGCCCTGACTAGAATTCTGTTTTGAAGCGCCTGTTCTGCCAGTTTGGCACGGGCTTCACGAATGTGCTTTCTTGCCAGAATCTCGCGTTCCTTGGCGTACTCGAACGCCAGTTGCCTGCGAATCTCGAGTTCGGCGGCACGGCGTTGCTCGAGGCGTTTGAGGGCATTTTGTGGCGTGACGCCTGGTAGCAAGATGCGATCACCCTCAGAGGCGTTCATCAGATAATCCAGGGTATTGACTTGGGTCATACTGACCGCGTCCACACCGTACTGATCGGCTAGCTCGAGCGGCAGTTGACCACGTTTGAGTGCCAGCAAAACCCCGCCGCCATTGGTCGGGATCAGCAATTTTTGTCCAACCCGAATCTGGTCGAGGCTGCGCAGGTCTGGGTTTGCGCCAATCAAATCGACGCTACTGACGCCAAAACGGTTATGAATGGTGCTGAACGCCTCGCCGCGACGAACCGTGTGAGCGACAACGCCAGGTGGTAATTTTGAAACCCGAGCCTCGAGGTTGAGTTGTTCAAGGATTGGAACTTTGATGGTCAACCCTGGACGCAATTGGTCTTTGGTCATCGCGTTCTCGAGCTTGATGGCTCTGGAGGTCACATCAAAACGACCTGCA
>JAYTKL010000589.1:0-8507 GCA_043730305.1 Deinococcales bacterium
CACTGTAACTCAGCATCATCATTCTCCTACTTCTTATTGGATTAGCCTCTTTGGCAATACATTAGCGAGCCACCGTGACAAAAACGCAACAGGAAAAACTTCGCCCAGGACAGCTCAAGCTGTCCCTTTTAGGTGTTTGTGAGGTCTGGTTGGGTACGCGAAAGCTGTCTTTTCGCACCCGTAAAGTACAGGCGTTGTTGGTTTATCTGGCGCTCGAGCCTGGGTTTCACTCGCGCGATAAACTGCTGACGCTGTTGTGGCCCGAGGTTGATCAAAGCCGAGGCAGGGCAAACCTGCGCATGGCGCTCGCCCGTCTCAAAGATGACCTGTTTGATGCCAGTTCGGTCGTGCAAGTTGAACGCGATGCAATCAGCATTCAGCCGCAATCTCTGGAACTCGACGTAGATGTGCTCGAGGCTGCCTTCAACCAAAACAGCGATTTGGTTTCTAACTTGGAAGAAAAACTCTTGAACGCCGTACAAGTATTTCGCGGCGATCTGCTCGAGGGGTTTAATCTGGATGACGCACCAGAGTTTGACAACTGGTTGATGTCGGAGCGGGAGATGCTCCGCAGCAGGGTAGACGCTCTGCTGGAACGCTTGGCGACCTGGCAACGTCAGGCGGGAAAGTTGGGCGCAGCCCTCGAGACCGCCCAGCGTCGTATTCGCTTAGAGCCACTGAACGAGGCTGCCCATCGGCAGGTGATCGAAATTCATCTGGCGAGCGACAACCGCAGCGCGGTGCTGGAAGCCTACAATGCCTGTTCTGCCATCTTGCAACGCGAACTGGGTTTAGAACCCGATGCACAAACCCAGGGGCTGCTGGGGCGCATCCAGACCTCGAGCATGACTTCGAGCATGACAGCACAAAATCCTCAACCCATCGAACCGAGCCGTCTGGTGGGGCGCGAACGCGAGTGGGCGCAAATGGAGGCAGCCTGGCAGGCTGGGCAAGCCATCGTGCTGCACGGTACACCAGGCGTGGGCAAGAGCCGCTTGATGCTCGAGTTTGCCGCCAGTCGGGGAAAGTACCTGCACTGGTTTGGTCGTCCCGGCGATGCTTCGATTCCGTATGGAACTCATGCCCGCACGTTCAAGCCACTGTGCGAAGCCCTGGGTTCTGCGGGGCTGCCAAATTGGGTTCGGGCTGAACTGGCTCGTATCGTTCCGAGTCTGGGCGAAGCTCCGCCAGCAATCACGAGTGATGCCGAACGACTTCGTTTTCTCGAGGCGAAAGCCGAAGCGCTGGAATTGTTTTTAGCCGCAAACCATGCCGCCCTGGTTTACGATGATCTTCAATTTGTCGACAGCGCCAGCCTGGAAGCCGCCTGGTATGTCGTGAACAAGTTGCTGGTGACGGGTCAGGGCAAGCCGCCGATACTGGGATTTCGCAGCGATGAGCTTTCAAGCCAATTTTTGGAGACCCTGCAACAAGCGGTCGGTTCAGGCATCGCGGCGATGATCGAGGTCAAACCGCTCGAGACACAAGCCGTGGGGCAGATGCTCCAAGACCTTAACCTCTCCGAGCAGCTCGGTCCGAACCTGCACCGTTTTACGGGCGGCAATCCGCTGTTCGTGCTCGAGACTTTGCGCAGCCTGACCGAACGTGGTGGTCTCGAGACGCTGACCCCCGAACGCTTCGAGAACCGCCGCCGAATCGCGGGGCTGGCACGCTCACCAAGGGTTCAAGCCATCATTGAACGCCGGCTCGAGCGTCTGTCCAACGCGGCACTGGATCTTTCTCGCGTTGCAGCCGTGATGGGCGAATACTTCAGCCTTGAACTGGGGGCGAAGGTGCTGGGCAAAGAAATCATTGAGACGGCTCGAGTTGGGGCAGAACTCGAGTCGAGCCAGGTGCTTCGCGGAAACCGTTTCAGTCACGATTTGATTTTTGAAACGGTGCTGGAAAACATTCCAGAATCGCTGTTACGGATTTTGCACGGGCAGGTGTTGAAAGCTTTTGAAGGGCGGGAAGTTGGGGCTGTGGTGCGGCTCAAACACGCGCTCGCTGCCGAATCGGCTCAGGCGATCACCCAGTACGCCTTGACCGCCGCCGAAGAGGCAAGCAAGCTTTATGCCCACGAAGAGATTTTCTCGCTGCTCAAACAAGCCGCAACGCTTTTTGAACGCCTGGGCTTGCCCGCTCAGGCGGCACTGATCCTGACCACGCTGGCTGCCGCCATGACCCACACCGGCAGGGTGGTCGAGTCCCTCGAGACGCACCATCAAGCCTTACGCCTGTATCAACACCTTGGCGACGACGCCAGTCTGGCTCAACTTCACTTGCAACTCAGTTTGCTGTACCGAACCCTGGGCGAATTGCAATCATCAAAACACTATGCCCAGATGGCACTGAACCATTACCGCCAACTGGGCGACCTGTCGCATGTGGCACGGGCGTTGTGGCGTCTGGGTGAAGCGCACTGGTGGTTGCGCGAGTTTAGAGATGCCCAAGCTTGTCTGATTGAAGCCCTTGAACTGGGTCGGCAAATTTGTGATTTTGAGGTCACGGTTTGGGTGCAAAAAACCCTGGGTCAGACCGTCTATTTTCTGGGGCAGCCAGAACAAGCCCTCGAGCTGTTGCAGGCAGCCGTCGAGCAGGCGGCAATTCTCAACGACAGGATTGCGCTGGGTTGGGTGCATTTTGATATGGCTCGAGTTCAACTTGCATTGGGGTTGTACCAGGATGCGACCCTGCACAACCAAGCCGCCCTGGAATTGTTCGAGCGGAGCGGTCACAAGGCGGCGATACGCGTCACCAAAGTCGAACTGGGTCAATTGGCAGCCCTGGACGGCAAACTGAGCGAAGCCAGAGCCGCCCTGACCCAGTACCATCAGGAGGTTATCGAGTCCCGCGAAAATGATGCGCTTTTTGACATGCTGGTCGGTGACGCCGTGCTGCTGGTCAAACAAAACCGTCAGGAATCCGCAGCCGAACTGGTGCTGTTCATCTTGGGGCAACCTATGAAAGACAATCCATTTGCCCACGTCCGCGCCAAACAGATTTTGCAGCAACTTGAGCGAGAACTACCGCCAGCCAAAATCGCGCAAGCTGCCAACAAGGGTCTGAGGCAAATCGTCCAGTTGCTCGAGACCATCTGAGATTCGAGTTTTAAATCTTTGTCACCTTCTGGCGTCCCGCGATTGCACGCCCCAACGTGACCTCATCCGCGTACTCGAGCGCCCCACCCACAGGCAGTCCGTAAGCGATTCTCGAGACGTTCACGCCCAAAGGCTCTAAACTGCGTTGCACGAACATGCTGGTGGCTTCACCTTCGACGGTGGTGCTGGTCGCCAAAATTACTTCGACAGGAGCACCCTCACGGTTTTGAATTCGCTCGAGTAACCCAGCAATTTTGATTTGTTCGGGTCCAACGCCGTTCATGGGGCTTAACGCGCCGTGCAGAACATGGTACAAACCCTCAAATTCGCCACTGCGTTCAATCGCAATCACATCGCCAGGTTCTTCGACCACGCAAATGATGTTCTGATCCCTGCTTGGGTCGCTGCACACCGCGCACAAGTCGCTGTCGGTGATGTTGTAACAAACTGGGCAAAGCTTCAAAACTTTTTTTGCCTCGAGAATCGCGTCACTCAGATTTTTAACGTCCTGGTCAGAACTCGAGAACAGATGAAACGCAAGCCGTTGCGCACTTTTGGGTCCGACCCCTGGGAGTCTCGAGAGTTCACGGATGAGTTGAATCAGACTGTTGGGGTATTTCACATTGCCCCTTTATCGCATTCCTGGCATTCCACCAAGACCGCCCATGATTTTTTGGACTTCGGCTTGTTGGAGTTCATTGGCTTTGTTTTGCGCGTCTTGAATGGCAACCAGCAGCAAATCCTCGAGCGCCTCGACATCGCTGGCGTCAACCACCATTTTATCAAGTTTGATGCCGCGCACCGCACCCGAACCGTTGACGGTCACGCTGACCATGCCGCCGCCCGCGCTGCCAACAATCGCGGTGGCGTCGAGGCGTTCCTGCATTTCGACTTGGGCGACTTGCGCTTTTTGCGCTTGTTTCATGAGTTTTTGAATGTTCATGAACTCAGTTTACCGTGTTTGATAAAACCTGTGTACTGCAACTTCTTAATTTGTTCAAACCAGCGCTGAAACCTCCCCGAGTCCCTTTGGTTCACCTCGAGTCAAGATGGAGAGTTTGATGTCAGTGTCAGCAAATCAATTTGCCATGCACTAAACCGTGTAACGCTTGTTCCAACTTGTCGGAAAGCTCAATTTATTGCCGTACACGAATCGAATCAACTGCCCGTGATGTTGTACTTCATGCTCGAGCAGTGCGAACGCCAGGTCAATTTGCGCATCGGTAAAATTTGTAAAATCAATTTCGCCAAGTTGTTGCCGCGTCGCTTCCAAAGCCTCGAGCACCGATTGTTTCAGGTGTGGCGTAGTCAGGCTGCACGAAAACCCCTGCCAGCAACCAACCTCGAGTGCTTTAAGGTAACTCTCTCGAGCGCCCACAACGCACCAAAGCTGCCCTGAGATTTGATTGGAAGGCAGGTTTGGCAAGTCCAAAGCCAGGAACTCCTCCTCGAGATGCGCCACAAGATCGTGCGTGAGTTGGAATGATTGCTCGAGTTTTGTTTTGAGGTGGTGGTTCATGACGACTTCCTTGGTGGATCAAGGGTGGTGTGATTTTGGAAGACTCGAGAAATGTTTGTAGACACTTCGGTATTTTTTTAGATGCTAAAGTTTCACATTTTTCCAATACTCAAAACAGGAAACTAGTCATTCATAATTATTTACAAATTAATTTTGATACTAATAATAGGTAATTCTTTAGATATCTGAATTCCTGGAGTATATTTCTCTTGTATCCATTCAACAATAAAACTACGAAATTCTTGAATATATTGATATATCGGATCAAAGTTAAAAGATTTTTCCCCTATACCTAGCGCTACTTTACTTAAAAATCTTCTTTCATGGGTATCATATATCAAACCCGCATACTCAATCCCTTCGATTTTTACACCTGCAAACGCTATGTATATTTCAGTCTCATCGTTTGGATTTAGCCATGCAAGTGAACCCCATACAGGAAATTTATTGTGCGGAATTTTTGACAATTCACTTCGAAGATGCTGGATATAGTGACGACAAAACTCCGCTTCTTCTGTTTTCAATAGGAATTCACGGAGTTCTTGTTGTTTTTTACTCAAGCCTGGAATACTTTGGGCAACTTCACGTACTCGGTGCAACACGTCGATAAATGTCCAACACTGGAGAAATGCAGACGAGATTAGTTCTGGCTTTTCCTTCAATTGAATACATAAACTATATATTTGACTGTAAGTTAAATCTAACATTTCAAAAGACATATTTAGCGCATCAAGACACAATACTAGTCTAAAATCAATAGATGCGTGCATTAGTAGTATTCCTTATCATAATTGTATTACAAGTATAACATAATCCCTTCGACAAGCGTATTGAATTATGACATATTCGGAATTTCAAGGATTCAAGCATTTTATTTCCTCTTCGGTGTTTTCACTCCACCACAATACCCGTTTCTCGAGTTTCCCACCCAAACAAAATTCCCAGCTCGAGCTTTAAAAAGTTTATTTGGTTTTGGCTTGAAATTTTAAATCCCAATTGCTTTTGGTCAAATTCGTGAATGTGATTGAAGTTGGCTCAAAGGTCACACCTGGGGCGGTTGGCGTAACCGTAAAACTCGAGTTGTTGGGTCTGGTGCAACTCCAGCGCTTGGCGTTGTTCCAAGTGCCGCAGTCTGAATCCAAACCAGTAAAAGTAATGCTCAGACCTGTTAATCCTGTAATGTCGCCGCCAACATCAACCCGGGCTTTGAAGGCGGTTTCGGCTTTTGATACGGCGGCGGCGGGGTCTTGCGAAAGGGGTTTATTGCTTTGCTGCTCGAGTTTTCCGCGTTTGATGGTATTTTCCAGGGCTGGCAAATCAGCGTTTGGCAATGTTCGCGTCCACCAGTTTGGGCTTTCACTGTAAACCCAGACAAATTCGTCGCTGGTGCGCAAACCGTGATAGATGTTGTGAGCGATTAAATTGCGGCGCTCCGTATCGTTTGGCAGGTAGTAGCCAAAAAATCTGGCGCTGTCAAACAGGTTCATGATGCCGTCAAGGTAGATGGAGTTGGCGAATCTGAATTGGCGGGTAAATTTGGGGCGCAAGGCTGGCGTAATCAAAATTTGAGCCTCGTTCAGGGCGCGGTTTCGTCCTGTATCAAAATCTTTTGGGCGCAGATGATCGTAAGAACTTTCAAAGCCGTCTATCAAAACTGCTTTGTCCGTGGCAGCCTCAAGCATCCCTTCAGCAAAAGCGGCGTACAAGCCCAAACTGCCGTCTTCCTCGAGTTTGGCGTGGGCGGTTTCGTAGCTATCGTTTTTTGCGGTTTCAAAGACGCTAAAGGATTTTAAGTACATGACGGTAATACCTGGGTAGGCGCGTTCAAAAGCTCGCATGGTTTGAGCGCCACGTTTTCGCAGTTGGTTTTCAAATTCTTTAAAGTTGCGAGCCGATTTTTGTGGTTGCGAGGCGTATGCCCACAAGTCGAATTGGTAGACTTCGGGGTCAAACATGATGCCGCGCAATCCACCTTGTTTGGCGACTCGAGCGTGCTGATAAAGGTTTTGTTCTGCCGCCGCCCAGGTGGTGTCATCAAACCAATCCCAGGTGCTCGAGTCGGAGAGGACGAGGTAAAAACTGTTTGCCAGTTTCTTGGATTTGATCTTTTGCAGGGCGGCAATATCGAGGTCAAAACTTTGGGCTGGTAATTGCTCAGAAACAATCACTTTGTCACTCGCGCTCGATCTGAAAGCCAGTCCATCAAAAATGCTTTGCTCGAGGGTGGCGCTCGAGAGTTGATCTGGACGCGGTTTGTCCCAACCAAATTCGATTATTTTTTTGCTGACTGGTGTTTTGATGATGCTCGAGGCTTGATTGCAGGCGTTGATCACGAAGGCTGCGGCGGCTAAAACGATTGTAAAGATGATGCCTGGTTTCATATTGCTCCCGTTTGCGAATTTGCGTTTCAAAACATGACTTTTGTTTTAGAATATTTGAACACTTCTTAAGATTCCCTCGAGACTGCTGAGAACAGCTTACATTTCATGGATTTCTGGCAGGATAAAACCGCACAGTTGCAATTCTTAAGTTTTTTCGTAAGAATTGAATATGCCCTTTCAACGATCAAGCGGTATTTTGCTGCATCCCACTTCTTTCCCTGGACAGTTTGGAATCGGTTCACTCGGTAATAAGGCTTACAGTTGGCTCGATTGGCTCGAGCAGGCTGGACAGAAACTCTGGCAGATTTTACCGCTCGGACACACGGGTTACGGCGATAGCCCCTACCAGAGCTTTGGCGCGTTCGCGGGCAATCCACTTTTAATCTCGCTCGAGAAATTGCTGGAACAAAACCTGCTGGAAGCCTCCAGCCTCGAGAATCCACCAAATTTCAGTCACGACCTGGTGGATTACGGCTGGATTTACATCTGGAAATGGCAAAAACTCCGCGAGGCGCACAAACGCTTCAAAACCCATGCCAGCGCCGCGCAACTTGCAGATTACCAAAAATTCCGTGCCGACAACGCCTCCTGGCTCGAGGATTACGCGCTGTTCATGGCGTGCAAAGACGCGCACGGCGGCAAACCCTGGACCCAATGGCAAATCAAACTCGTGCACCGCGACCCTGCCACGCTCGAGAAAAACCGTATTGAACTGGCTGACAGCCTGAATTTGTACGCCTTCACACAATGGGCATTTTTTGGTCAGTGGTCGGCGGTTCGAGCTTACGCGCAAAGCAAAAACATTCAGATCGTTGGTGACATCCCGATTTTTGTCGCGCACGACTCCTCGGACGTCTGGGCAAACCAGCACTTGTTCATGCTCGAGCCTGACGGTTCGCCCGAGGTTGTGGCTGGCGTGCCACCCGATTATTTTTCAGCCACCGGGCAGTTGTGGGGCAACCCGCATTACCGTTTTGATGTCATGGCACAAGACGGTTTTGCCTGGTGGTTGCAGCGTTTTGCCGAAACCTTCAAGCAAGTGGACATTGTGCGGGTCGATCACTTTCGGGGTTTTGATGCCTACTGGGAAGTGCCCGGAAAAGCCGAAAATGCCATTCAGGGGCGTTGGGTCAAAGCCCCAGGTCATGCGCTGTTTGAAGCCGTTCGCGCCAAATTTGGCAACCTGGCGATCATTGCCGAAGACTTGGGTGTGATTACCCCAACAGTTGAGAAACTGCGCGACGATTTTGATTTGCCAGGCATGAAAATTTTACAATTTGCGTTTTACGGCAACAACGACGACCCGTTTTTGCCGCACAATTACCAGCACAACTGCGTGGTTTACACTGGCACGCACGACAACGACACCACGCTGGGCTGGTGGGAATCCGAACCCGAAATCATCAAAAATAAAGTCCGCGAATACCTGCAAAGCGACGGCTCGAGCATCGTCTGGGATTTGATTGTTGCCGCCTGGAAGTCAGACGCCGACATGGCACTGACCAC
>JAYTKL010000590.1:0-11113 GCA_043730305.1 Deinococcales bacterium
GGCTGCCGCACTTGCCGAGATGACAAGGGTAGCAAGCAAAGGTGGCATGATTGGGGCTTACGTCTGGGATTACGCCGAAAAGATGGAACTGATGCGCTATTTTTGGGATGCAGCCGTTCAACTTGATCCCAACTTTGATGCTTTGGACGAGGGTTTGCGCTTCCCGCTGTGCCGACCAGAGGCATTGACCGAACTTTTTGCGGTTGCCAAACTCGAGCATATCGAGGTCAGGGCGATAGATATTCCAACCCTGTTTGCAAGTTTTGAGGATTACTGGTCGCCATTCTTGGGTGGACAAGGCTCTGCTCCAGCCTACGCCATGTTACTCGATGAATCTGCCAGGCTGCGCCTCCGAGAAAGCCTTAAGGAACGAATTCCTGTTTTATCCGACGGGTCGATTTCGATGGTTGCCAGGGCTTGGGCAATCCGTGCCCAGGTTGCCGATTGACTGATGTTTAATTGTGAAGGGGCAAATGTTTAATTGTGAAGGGGCAAACCATGAACTTTGATCACATTCCAATTCTTGACCATCACGCGCACGCCCTGTTCCGCGAGGAAATCTGGCGCAAGACACCCATCGAAGCCTTTTTTTCCGAAGCTTACGACCCGATCATGCTCGAAAAATTTGTACCCGATGTGATATTTGCGCGGCGTTCAATTCGGGAACTGGCGGGTTTTTACGGTTGCGAACCAACCCGGGCGGCGGTGCTCGAGGCTCGAGCTTCGTGGAATTACGGCGAACTTGCACGGGCAATGTTCGCCCAAACGGGCATTGAACAGGTTTTGGTAGATGACGGCATCTGGCTCGAGATCATGCAGCCTCTCGAGCAGAACCAAACCATGATTGACGTACCCTGCAAACGCGTTTTACGGCTCGAGACTGAACTGGCGGCACTGGTGGCGTTTCATGACACTTGGGTTGGCTTGATGATGGCATTCGAGCAAATGCTGCGCGAGACCGCGCCAAAACTGGTGGGTTTGAAAAGTATTATTGCCTACCGCACTGGACTCGAGGTCATGCGCCACGATTCGAGCAGTTTGGAACGGGCGTACTCGAGCCTGAAACATGCGTCTGAACCTGGTGTTCCGCCTCGGGTGGGCGACAAGGCATTGCTCGATGAAATGCTCTGGACAGGACTGCGGGTCGCGGCAGAAACTGGATTGCCGATTCAATTTCACACGGGTTACGGCGACCCAGATTTGGATTTGCGCCTTGCCAACCCACTGCATTTGCGCCCCATTTTTGAAGCCCCAGAATTGGTTGGCTTGCGCGTTGTCATGTTGCACTGTTACCCTTTTGTGCGCGAGGCAGGATACCTGGCAAGCGTTTACCCTGGCGCGTTTATGGATTTGGGCTTGACGATTCCGTACATGAGCAGCCACGCCATGCTGACCTCTACCAGGGAAGCCCTGCATCTTGCACCAATCTCTAAAATCTTGTTTTCCACCGATGCCTCCAGAACCCCAGAGTTGTTCTGGCTTGCCGCCAAACACGGGCGGCGCATGATAGGGCAGGCGCTCGAGTTGACGGTTGCCGACCACGACCTGACAAGCATTGAGACCGAATGGGCGGCAAACCGTATTTTGCACGACAATGCCCTCGAGTTGTACCGCCTTTAAGTGTCTGTCGTCCTTGCCGCAAAACCAAACCTCGGGTACGCTTTTTCTATGGATGAAATCAACCATCAACTTTTGACTGAAGAAGAACTCGAGTCTCCAGAACCCCTGGAATTTGGGAATGGTGACTTTGGAACACCTGTCCTACCTGACATTGGTGCGTTGGCTTCCAGCATCGAGGCGCTCTCGAGCAATCTGGTCTGGAAGATGGGCAAAGAGGAAGGTACGGAAAAAGTGATCGTGCGCATGGGATACGCCACGAACACCAGCAGTTTTAAGGAATTGCCCAAATTGCGCGGCGCAACCGACACCGAAATTGCCGATGCCGCCAAAAAAGGTGAACTGACCGTCGAATGGATTGACTGATGATTCTTCATGTGGATCGGCAGTTCGACATTCCATTTCCAGGTGGTGTTGACGGCGGCATTGCCTTTATTCGAGATGTGAAAAAGAGTCTCGAGAATGTCTCGTTTATCCGAAATTTACGAATTGAAGGAAACGAAGTGTTTGCGCATTTGCGAATCGAAGTTCCGTTCTTGGGCGAACGGCTGCTCGATTTTAGGTCAACGCTCGAGCCAGTGATTGACGGCGCAAATTTGATTGCCCAACCACTCGAGGGTAAATTCTGGGCGGCGGTCAATGGTGAGGGTCGCGTCAGTAGCACAGGCGCAACCTCGAGCAGTAATGATTCAAGCGCCTCGCTTCTTGACCCTAAAAACGCACCTGACGGGCATGGGTCGCTACGCTCGAGCATTCACTACCATCTTCGTGCCGAAGTCCACCTCGAGCTACCTGTTGCCGATAAATGGGGTGGGCGGGCGTTTGCGAAAATGGCGGAAGCCACCGCGCAACGCACGATAGAACGCATGGCGCAAGAATTTCCGATTGGGGTCAGCAAGGGAATGCCCAAACCCTAATCAAGAATTTTTGAGCATCTGTTGCAAGACTTCAAGCAAAAATGAGACTCGAGTTGTGGTTGAAAAGCCAAAGCTCGAGCGGTGCAAATGCTAGACTCTGACCCGTTTTCTTGACTCGAGCTTACGTTCAGGGCTATCAAAGAATACTGTCTGCGCCACAGTGCAACTCATCAGGCTCTGACACTCGAGGTCATAATAAATCCATGACCTCGAATCGTTTTCGGCTGGTTTTTCTGGCAATCGTGTTGCTCTGCGCCAGCTTTGGTTTGGGACAAACCATGACGCCCGAATACCTTCGCGCCATCAGCACGATTTACACGGCGGGCGCAACCGGAAAACTGGTCAAGGAATGGTGCGATGAACGCGTGCCAGCCCTGAAACTCCAAAACGCTCAGGTGCTCGAGGTGTGGCGAACCCGAATGGATTTGCCGAGCATTGAAGCCAAGATCATGCAATTGGTTGGGGATGGAAAAATCAGAATTGATAACGCCATAGAAGGTAAACGCGCCGAGTTATACGCCCAACTCGATCAGTCCAGCACCAACCCTGAAGCCGATTGCACAGACCTCGAGAAATCGCTTCTCAGCGATTTCAACTTGAAAGCCGTTTACGCCAACGAGTACGCGATCATTGCCGCGCAAACCAAACCATCAACCGGCGTTTCAGGCACGACATCAAACCCGAGCGTGACCCCTGGCAAAACCCCCGTCAAGAATCCTGATCTGGCCCCCGCCAAACTCGAGCCTCTGCCTGTTTTTGATTATGTGGCGTTTGCCAAATCCAAACTTGACCCGAAAAAAGAACCGATTCCCGACGAGTATCACTGCTATCCAGAGGTTCGCGGCGAGAAGTACGGCGCACCCAGCCTGACCTTGCAAATTCTTGCGGGTCACAAATACCGTGTTGGCATCGGGAATTCCATCTCGAGCGGGACGTTTCGCATCGACGGTTACGACCTGTACTTCACCTCGGGGGCGCTGGCATCCAAACGCAAGCATTTTTACAACTTCAAACGTTATGAAGGCGCTCAAATTTGGCTTTACGACCTGGGCAACGAAGACCAAAGCCTTGACCTTCGCTGCTTTGGGCGCGGCGGCAATGAGCAACTCGAGCTACTGCGCTTCAAACGCAAAGACCCGCAACCAGGTTCGTACCCCTGCGTCAAGATTGATGGCACTGCGAAATCGGCTGGGACGCTCGAGATTCTGGCGGGGCGGCGTTACCGTTTTGCGGGCGCTGAAGGCAGTTACAAGGTCAACATTACGGGCAAACTGAGCGACGATTACTCGAGTTTGGATTTTGTTCAGGGCGGCTTGGACGATGAAAGCGCTTTTTACCAAGAGGATGAACTGGGACGCCAAGAATACAGTTTCGGCAGGAGTCCCAACATCGAATGCGCCCGACAGGTCACGCCGCGTCCAAACCCTAAATTTGGCAAGAACAAAGCCCCAGCCGCCCCAGGTGTTGGCGGACTCGAGGGACGGTACTTTTACGGCATCAGTCAAGTCGCCATTAACGGCTACTTGGCGTGTGGCGGCATCTGTTACGAATACCTGCTGTTTGCGAAAAACGGTTACGTTTACACCGACGATCTCGAGGACACTGAAGGGCTGATGGATGCCGATTGCAGCCGTACCTACCCAAGCAGCTTTCCAGTCTGCGAGGTCTACACCGTCAAAGGCAACACGATTCAAATTGGTTTGGAGAAACCAGTCACTTGGAAACGCGCCAAAACAGGTTTAATCATTGACGGTGACCAATATGACGTGCTCGAGCCTCTTGATGGACTGAAATTAAACGCCGCTTACGAATCTCTGGTGGTTCAAGGTGCGATGGTCGGTGGCACGGGCGGATCATCCTCGTCGGTGGATTTGTTGCTGCGCAAAGACGGACGGTTTTCTCGAGAGGCGAACAGTGGGTTCTTTTTTGGAGCGACGGATACTGGAACGCAAAGCGGCAGTGTGACTGCGTCTGTGGCTGGTTCTAATTCGCGCAGTAACACGGGGACTTACAAGGTTTTTGGCAACACCATCGAGTTTAAATACGACGATGGGCGTGTGATCAAAAACTTTATCTTTATGCCAAGCGGACGCAAAGACCCCAGTTTTATGCAGATTGCAGGGCACAAATATTGGGTCAAGGACAAGAAATAACTTAAGTCGGCACACTCGAGAGACACAATAATTTTGCCTCCTCGAGCGAATCGGCAAAGCCAAGCGAACTGCTTGACGGTTCACCATTTTTGACAATTCCAAAACGGTACGCCATCACGCGGTCATTCCACTCGAGCCAGATTTCAAATTCTGCGACTCGAGTTTCCAACCAGATCGTGCCGTGCGAAAGTTCCGTTTCAGACCACTCCACCATAACTCGAGTTTAGCGTTTTTGCGTTATGCTCGAGCCATGCCACTTACAGCCATCATGTTGGGTGCGGGAAACCGTGGGTTCGATGTCTACGGAAAATTCGCGCTCGAGCATCCAGAACAACTTAAATTTGTTGCGGTAGCCGATGCCGACCCAGCCAAACGAACGCGTTTTGGCAACGCGCACAACATTCCGCTCGAGTTTCGATTCTCGAGTTGGGAAGCTGCGATCCAATCTGGAAGGGCATCCACAGCATTTATTTGTCTGCCCGATGCCCTGCACGAAACCGCCGCCATCAAAACCCTGGAAGCCGGTTTCCACCTGATGCTCGAGAAACCTGTTGCCAGTAACCTCAAGGGAACATTGCGGGTGTCTAAAGCGGCTCGAGATTCTGAAAAAGTGGTCATGCTCGGCTACGTGTTGCGATTCACGCCGTTCTTTCAAACCATTCGTCAAATCGTGCAATCAGGGCAACTTGGCGAGGTCGTCACCATTTCATGGCGCGAAAACGTCTCGAGCCTGCACATGGCGCATTCGTTTGTGCGCGGCAACTGGGGCAACACTGGGTGCTCGAGTACCATGATTCTGGCAAAATGTTCGCACGATCTGGATCTTTTGGGCTGGTTGACGGGTAAATCAATTTCCAGCCTCTCGAGCTTTGGGAACTTGCAGTATTTCAAGCTTGGTAATGCACCCGAAGGTTCTCCAGAACGCTGTCTGGACGGTTGCCCCGCCGAGGATTCGTGCATTTATCATGCGGCAAAAATCTATTTGACCGACAACACCGAATGGCCCACCTCCACCATCAGCGCCGACCCTTCGATCAGTGCTCGAAAACACGTGCTCGAGACAACAAACTATGGGCGTTGCGTTTATCGTATGGACAACGACGTGGTGGACAACCAGGTGGTGGCATTCAATTTTGAGGGTGGCGGCACTGGCACGCTGACCATGCACGGACTTTCCGCCCAAGAAGGGCGCACGATTCGGATTGACGGCACAAAAGCCAGCTTGAGGGCGGTGTTCAATGACGGTTTGCATGAGATCAAACTCGAGCCTCACGGACTTGGCGGCAGGGGAGAGCTGATTGAAATCCTCGAGTCTGCAACGGCGGGTGGCAGACACGGCGGCGGCGACGATGGACTGACCGCAGCGTTTGTTCAGGCTGTCCAAAATCAGCAACCTGAACCCATCTCGAGTTACCTGGAAAGCCATATTCTGGCGTTCGCCATCGAACAATCAAGGCTCGAGCATTCAGTGGTCAACTTGGCAGAATTCAAATCCAAACTCGAGTTTTAGTCAAACATCAACCCGCTCGGGCATAACTCGAGCAGCACACAATCGGCGCACTTGGGTTTTTGTGATCGGCAGGTTTCGCGCCCGTGCTGAAAACCGTTGACGTGAAACTCGTATCGTTTCGCCCAACTGCGCGGCAAGTTCATGTCAAACCATGCCTCGGTTTGAACGGCGCTCGAGTTTGACCCTACAAACTCGAGGCGTTTGGCAATTCGCTGCAAGTGCGTGTCAACCGGCATTGCGGCAAGTCCCAGGTCGAACATCAAGACGCAACTGGCGGTTTTTGCGCCCACCCCAGGCAGTGACTCTAGAAAAGCCCTGGCTTTGGACGCGGAAAGCTTAAAGCAAAACTCGAGGCTCAAGTTTCCCCGACCCGCCCGAAGTTTCTCGAGCACGCGAAAAATGTATTTTGCTTTGACGCTCGCCAGACCGCCACCCGCATTCTCGAGCACGGTTTGAATGCGGGGTTGCCCCGCCTCGAGCGCATCGTCCCAGGTTGGAAATTCTGTCTTCAATGCCAAATACATGCGGTGCGTGACCACGCCAACGTTTTGCTGCGACAAGATGGTTTCGATCAAACCTTCAATCGGGTCTTCATCAGACTTCTTTTGGGCTGGCGCGTGTCGCCCGTAACGTTCCAACAATTTTTTGGACACCTCGAAAAGCCGATGTTCGGTCATGCGCTCAATCTAGCTCAAATCCAATTTCTCGAGTGCGGTCCAAGCTTCGTTTGGCACAGCCTAAAACCGTTCAGACTTGGTTCAGGGGGTGACTCGTATTCTGATTTCAGGAGGATTTTATGAGAAGAAGCGCATATTACAAACGGGCGGCAAAAAAATTTTTGGCAGGCACACGCTTCAAAGCCCCGTTCGAGGCGGTCATGGCGGGCGTCAAAACCCTTGAAGATTGGGCTGACATGCTGACGCTCGAGCGCGAGATTGAAGATCAGTACGATCAGGAGCGCCGTGAGAATCGCAAGCAGCGTCACTCGAGGGTGGTGGTTTTGTCAGTTCTCAAAGCCGAATTTCAATCGTTTGCGTAATGGCTGGCGGCGCTGACCCACCAGTTTGGATGCTCGAGTTTGAGTCGATCCGCAATTTCGCTGGCTTGCGTGGCGGTTTTTGCCAACCCGAAACAGGTTGAACCACTGCCGCTCATCAGGACACCATACAAGCCAGCTTGTTCGAGTGCGGTTTTGACCGTGCCAACAATTGGGTACACCTCGAGAACAGGTGCTTCCAGATCGTTGCGATACGGTGGAATTTCGAGATTGGACAGTGCTGAAATGATTTTGGATAACTCGAGTTTTGCCCCGTACCTGCCATTCAAGCCGTGGTAAGCCTCGCGTGCGGTGATGCTTAATCCAGGGTTTGCCAAAACAAGATGGATTTCTGGAAGTTTTAAAGGCTCGAGAATTTCGCCAAAACCTTGCACCCTTGCCGCGCCACCTTGCAGCAAGAACGGCACGTCTGCGCCCAGTTGTTTTGCCAGCTCAAACAAGTTTTGATCCGACGGGTACAATTTTTTGATTCCCCTCAAGGTCGCGGCGGCGTCGCTCGAGCCACCGCCCAAACCCGCCGCAATTGGCAGTATTTTCTCGAGTTTGATTGCTACACCGCCAGGATTTCCAAGATGCTTGAGGTACAACTCCGCAGCGCGGTACACCAGATTGTCACGATTGGTTGGCAAATCCAAACCCACAATCGTCAGGTCAATGCCAGCATCTCGAGTTTCAAACGTCAGCGTGTCACCAACATCAAACGTCACAAACAACGAATCGAGTTCGTGATATCCAGACTCGAGTTTGCCCAGCACCGCCAGACCAAGATTGATTTTGGCAGGCGCAAATTCGGTTACACCCATCGATTTTCCGCGTCCCAAACTCGAGCAAAAGCCTGTGCCAGCGCCCAGTCACCTGGTTTGGTGACTTTGAACAATCTCGGGTCGCCGTTGACCAGTGCCACGGGTTTGCCAAGTCTTGCCACCAAACCCGCGTCGTCGGTGGCTTGCCAATTTTCCTGCTCGGCTTGTCGGTGCGCCTCGAGCAGCAAAAGGCGGTTGAAACCTTGCGGGGTTTGAACGGCGCGGACGTTGCTGCGGTCAATCAACATTTCCCAATTGCCATCTTTCTCGAGCACCAGCGTATCGGCGGCAGGCAGCGCCGCCGTGCTGCCCCCAAACTCTTTGGCGGCAGACAAGACCTTGTGCGCCACCTCGAGCGGCAGGAACGGACGTGCCGCATCGTGAACCAACACAAAATCGGCACTTGTTGCCTCGAGCAAGCGCTTGACGGTTTCTTGACGGGTTGTGCCGCCCGCAATTTTACGCACCACCTCGGGCAGTTCAAAACCAAGTTGATCGCTGGGCAGGGCAACCACCATTTCATCGCAAAGCGGTGCAAGACAACGAATTGCCCGCTCGAGCAAGGTCACGCCATTCAACTCGAGCAAGGCTTTTGCGCCCATGCCCAGACGTTCGCCACTGCCAGCCGCCGGAATGAGTGCGGCAACCCGAGCGCTCATAAAAATTTGCCTTTGAAAATCACGCCAAACAGTTTAACGTTAATCGGCGTCCTCGAGTGCGGGCTTGTCCTTCCAACGCCTGGCGCGGGTGTTGGCAATGCCAAATTGATCCAAAATTCTGGCGGTTACAAAACCCAGCAAATCCGAAATCTCTCGTGGCGCATGGTAAAAACCAGGGCTGGCGGGCAAAATCCTCGCGCCAGCATCAAAGGCTTTCAACATCGCCTCGAGCATCGGACGCGAGTACGGGGCTTCCCTCGGGACGAGCACCAGATTGCGGCGTTCCTTCAAATGCACATGCGCGGCTCGAGTGGTCAAGGTGTCACCAATACCGTGGGCAATTTTAGCCAAGGTGCTGCTCGAGCACGGCACGATCACCATGCCAAGCGTGATAAAGCTGCCACTGGCGATGCTCGCGCCAACGTCGCGGTCATCGTAAACCACACTCGCCAGTTGCTCGAGGTCTTTGGAGGACTGATTCATCTCGGCGGCGATCACGCGTTTTGCCCCGTCGGAAATCACCAGATGCGTCTCGATGGGTAAATTTTTGAGCGTCTCGAGTAAATCTCTGGTGTACGGAGCGCCACTTGCGCCAGTCATGCCGATGACCAGACGTGGTTGAGGAGAATTCATAAGCTCAGTTTGTCACGAATTCCAGTACCCAATTGCATTCAACCCTCACAAATTCCAGCCCATCACAAATTCTGCCCTTTGTTTTCCTCTCGAGCCGCCCCAAATGGCATGGGGCGCAACAAATGCTCCAGGCAATTCGTGTAATCCACGCCCTGTTTGGTATCAATCACCAAATCTGCCACGCTGGTATCCTCGAGCACGGCAAGAATGGCGTCCCGAATCCGAATCCAAACGCGGCTGCGCACATGACAACGGCTCTCCTCGACGCAATTCTTATGCCAATTGCGTGAACTACATGACAGCGCCGCCACCGGACCGTCAATGGCTCGCATGACATCGGTCAACTGAATTTCTTCGGGGGCTTTCGCCAGAGAGTACCCGCCACCTGCACCCTTACGCCCCGTGACAATCCCCTGGCTCGAGAGTGAAGCCAGCAGGCGCACCAAGTACGGTTTGGGAACACTTGTGGCTTTGGCAATCTCTTCGCCGTGCGCAATCGTTCCAGCAGGCAACGCGCCCAAGTATGCCAGCGCCTTAAACGCGTAAATATCAGTATTGGAAAGTCTCATTGGATTCAGCATAGCGTAGAGGCGTGTGGTGTGCCATACACTCTGACTTTATTCAAAATCTCGAGTCTTACACCAGAAAGTGTACTTGCCTCGCCTGAAGCCCTCATCCGGCTCGCTTCTTTATCCCAAAACGCACCTTCGGGCGGGATCGCAAGCTCGCCACCTTCTCCCCTTGGGGAGAAGGAAATTCAAGAACCTCAAGCTACATGTGTAAACAAATAAGACTCCCTTCTCCTGATGTTGGGAGAAGCGCCCCAAGCCCGAAGCGATGCCGCCCGTCAGGTGCATGTTTGGCATCAAGACAGGTGCTGCTTTCGGGGGCAAGAAGGGTTGGGGATGAGGGTAGACTGGCAATTGCCAATCGCTTTTTTAGGCTAAATGTGTGGTGCGTAAATTAAATGACCACGGCGTTTTGATTGGCGTTTCAGGGTCTTTAAACCGCGTCAGCAACCACGGTTTGATGTCCCGTGCGGCGGCATAACGCAGCTCGAGCGGCACGGTTCGGGCAAAAGAAAAAAGCCCTTCGGCGAGGGCTTCGACCACTTCGAGCGGGGTGTGCGCCACTTCCCAACTGGCGATGACCGCTTGATGGCTCGAGAAACCACGGTCTGCGAGCATTTTACGGCTTTGCTCGAGGGCGAACGTGTGAGCGCCGCGTTGCACGATGTGACCGCGCTCTTTTAAGGCTTCGCACCAGGCGTCCTGAATTTCGCGCTCGGCGCTGATGGTGTTTGGCGCGTCCCAACCTTCAAATAAAAAACCACCGGGTTTAATGACACGGGTGGCTTCGCTGACGGCACGGTCAAGCTCTGGAATCAAATGCCAGATATGAACCGCGATCACGGCATGAAAACTCGAGTTTTCAAAAGGCAGGTCTTGAACGTCGGCTTCGACCAGTTTGGTGCGCCTTGAGACGCCCGCAAACTTGGCTCGAAAGAGCTGCATCATTTCGGGGTCAACGTCCACACCAGTGAATGAATGCCCTCTGGCAACAATTGGCATTCCGATTCGACCTGTACCCGAACCAACCTCGAGAAAACTGGGTTCTTTAAAAGCGCGTTCCACGGGTTCTACGATGGCTGTAGCGATTTTTCCAGACACCTCGGGTGGGTGATAACGGTTTCGGTCGTAAGCGTGAGCAACACGCAAACTCAGCATAATTGTCGCCTCCGAGAAGGATATTAACAAAGCATTT
>JAYTKL010000591.1:0-4569 GCA_043730305.1 Deinococcales bacterium
ATCTGATTTTAGTACGTAAGGCACGATATGCAGGGAAGACGTGAATGACAGTATTTCGTGAATTAGTTGGAATGTATGGTCAAGAAGCAGCGCCCCTACTTCACTTCGCACGAGAATTTTTTGAGTTTGTCCTTGACAATTTTTTCGACATCGCTGGGTAGTTTGCACAAATCTTTGGCTTTTAGCCCAGTGTTGCCCTTAAATTCTGGAATCGTAAGGTCGGCTTGCAGTGCGCCTTTTTCGTTAAAATATTGCACGCGGTACAGGTTAAAGCTTTTCTCGAGCGCCCAAACTTTGACCCGCCCAAACTCGAGGTTGCTGCCTTTTTTCGGGGTGGCATCAACCACATAGGCTTTGCCGTTGGGGGTATCGTCCATAACAACAGGTTTGAAATCGAGTTTTTCTTTGGGAATGCTCGATTGCAGGTCGCCAAACGAACCAATATTGCCGAAGCTGACGCCGCCGACCTGGGCTTTGGCTATTTTGGTGATCGTGACCTGATTGGTCAGGAACAAATAATTGTAAAAGTTGTCATTGTCAATAATTGACACGTTATCCGCCAAAGTATCGGGGGCGTTGAAGGTCAAACGGGTCAGTTTCAAGCCTGGAATGGCTTGAACATCCAGATCGAGTTTGATTTTTTGGGTGTCGTCGCTGATCGTGCCGACGGCTTTGGCTTTGTAATCTTTGAGGTTTTTCTGAACATTCTCAAGCTTACCCAGTACATCACTGGCACTTAAAGTTTGGGCGAGGGCAAGGGTGGCGATGCTCGAGATGATGATAACACTGGTAAAAACAGGTTTGAATTTCATGATTTCCTCCACAATTTTTTAAAAGACAATCCAACTGACTCGAGTATCGGTGTTGGCGATGAGAAGCCACGCCCCTCGAGCTAAACAAAATTTAAGTTTGTGGGAACAGGCTTTCGATGTTTAAACGGTAGCCGAGTTGGAAACCGTAATAAAAAATTCCAGCATTGGTCGAGCCGCCAAAACCTGACGCCAGCAACGCGCCAGGTCCAAGGTTGAACTCGAGGTTGGTGCCAAAACGAAGCGGCAAACCAATGTCTTCACGCCAGGGTTCAAAGGCAAAAAAGGCAGTCAGATTGCCAATTTTTTCTTCGTCAATGTTTAAAAAGTCGTAACTGGCATCCAAGCCCAGACCGAAAGTAAAACCGCTTGGCTTGCCGCCGAGCAAAATTTCTGCGCCCAGACGATACGGGGCGTCTTCGGGAACAAACTTGAGTCCCAAGGTCGCGCCGAAGGTCAAACCACTGGTTTGCGGCGCAAGCAATCCACCACCAGACAGTGTGAATTCTCCGACACGAGTCTCGAGTCCAAGATTTATTCTTGAGCTTTCAGGCACGTAACGCCCACCGAATTTGACAGTCAGGGTTCTCGAGAGACGGTACTGGGCATTTGCGCCAACCAGAAAACTGCTGGTGCTGATCGGTTCGGGGTTGCGCTCGAAGATGCTGAAACGGTTCGCAGCATAACTCGAGGCAGTCCAAAATCCGCCGTCCAGTTCCAGGGCGATTGGTCCGAGCGTGCCGCGTACATTGGTGCGAAAGCGCACACCGCCAGAAAACACCAGCTCAAAACTGGTGTCGGTCGAGGCACGACCCAAAGGTCCAAAGTCAAAACCCGCGCCGATCAAAACGCCAGCCCGTTCGGTGCTGAGCGCAAAACCGAGGTTGAGGTCTGGATTCTCGAGCACGGTCAGATTGTAAAGCGCGATTTGTGCCGTGAATGGGAATGACCCGACACCAATTGTAGTCTCGAGTTCGGTGGCTCGAGCGTTCGCGGCAAAGGTCATTAAGGTTAGAAAGATCAGAAATCGTTTCATCGTGAAAAGTGTACGCCACAAAGCTTGAACTTGCAGGGGCAAAAGCAATCAGAAACGAAAGATTCAAGAAACAGTGAACGGGCATCAAATTCAAATCAAAATCTCGAGTGAGAATGGGGTTATGGAACTGAAAACGCAATTCTTAAGCCGAGAAGACATGACAGCGTATTTGGCGGTGCAACTTGCGGGTTTGTACTCGGAGGAGGCGATCCCAAATAAAATTCGTGGTGGACGGCGTGCCGCGATCGAGCAACTCGAGAAATTTAAAGCCGTCGGTTATGGAAAACGTAATTTTGTGGCGCCGCACACCTCAAGGCTGTCCGAATACTTGCGGCATGGTGTACTCTCAATCACCGAGGTTGCCGCCCATGTCCGAAAAAACGTCAACGGACGTGAGAAAATCGAGTTTTTGAAGCAACTCGCCTGGCGCGAATTTTTCTTGCTGGTCTTGGAACAAGAGGGTATTGGCGTGCTCGAGAATCTGGAAGCTCCAAAATACGCGGCAAAGTGGCAAACCCAAATGCCAAACGATATTCTCGAGGCACGAACAGGGTTGCCCTGCGTTGACACCTGGGTTGAAAAATTGGTTGACACGGGTTATTTGCACAATCACGAACGGTTGTGGTTCGCGGCGTACGTCACGCACTGGCGCAACACAGACTGGAAAGCTGGGTTTGATTTTTTTCGTGAACACCTGCTCGACGGTGACATTGCCAGCAATGCCCTGTCCTGGCAATGGGTGGCGAGCACCTTCAGTTCAAAACCGTATTTTATGAACCAACAAAACATTCAAAAATTCTCTTCAGACGCGTACTGCTCGAGCTGCCGCGCCGTTTGCCCATTCAGGAAGTCGTACCCTGACCTCGAGCGTTCATTGTTCGGTCAAGATTACGGTTGGTCGTCATGAGCGTACTGGTCTGGTTGCACGGTGGCAGCCTTTCACCGACCGACCCTGCGCTGCTGGCAAACCCGAACGCAAGCGTGATTTTTGTGTTTGACAAACCGTTTCTCGAGAGCACCCGCATCAGTTTTGGGCGTTTGCAATTTATTTTTGAAAGTGTGCTCGAATGCCTTGAAGGTCGTGAGCAGCGGGTGTGTGTTGGTGTGCAAAGCAAAGAGATTGTTCAGTTTGCCCGCTCGAGAAACCTGAGCGAAATTCATGTGACTTTTGTTGCCAGCCCAGAATTGGACCGCACCATTGATGCGCTCGAAGAGGCGGGTTTTAAAGTCGTGCTGCATCACCTCGAGCGGCTGACCAGTTATTCTGGACGGGTCAAACGCTTCAGCGCCTTCTGGAAGCAAGTCGAGCGCGAGGTCTGGAAACCATGAACACCAAGTCTTTTGGCGGTGGCAAAAAACCTTCTGACCGCGCCAGCAAAATTTGCCCTGTTTGCCAAAAACCTTTTACCTGGCGCAAAAAATGGGCAAGGGACTGGGACAATGTTGTTTACTGTTCTGAAAAATGCAAGAAAACCAAAGCTCAAGAATTCTTGAAAAGCGCTAGACATTCAACATAATCTGATACCGCCCAAGTCGCACCAGCCTCGAGCAGTGCGGCTTTGGATTGCATGGTGGCAACACCCACTACTCGAGCACCTGCGCTTGTACCAGACTTCACACCAATCAAGGAATCTTCAAACACCAAACAATCCTCGGCTGGCACACCCAATTTACTTGCGCCCAGCGCGAACGGTTCGGGATCGGGCTTGCCGCGTTTCACGTCCTCACCCATGACCCGAACTTTAAGCCGAGACTCGAGCTTTAAATCTGCCAGCACGAATTTGGTGTTTTTAACATCGGCACTGGTCACAAGCGCTATTTTTTTACCAAGATGCTCGAGGTAATCCAGAAACTCGAGCAACCCTGCGACTGGCACGATTTTTCCTTTGGCAATCTGACGGTATTTTTCTTCTTTGTACTCGTGAAATTCGTCGGCGCTGGCATCATCGGTAAAGACATTGCCGAGCAAGCTCTCGACGATGGCTTTGGTTTTGCCGCCGTGCACTTTGCTCTCGGTTGGTGACAGCGCGTAACCGTAACGCTCGAGCAGGCAAACCTCCCAAGCCTGATGATGCAACTGCGCGTTTTCGGCGAGTGTGCCGTCCATGTCAAAAAGTACCGCTTTAAACTCAATCATGAATTCACCAATTTTTTACCGCTCGAGAGGCGCAGAATCAGGAACACCGAAAAAATCATCAATATGGAAACAATCACATAGGCGAACGGCACGCGTTGAATGTTTTTGCCCGACAAAAGTTCCATGACGTAAGGTGTGGCGACACCACCAAAATTAGCGCCCGCAATCACGATGCTGGCGTTGGACAGGCTGCCGCCCAAGGCTCTGCTCATCCAGACAAAACCTGTTGGAAAAATGGGACCGCAAGCGATGCCCGCCAGTGTGTAAGCAATCGGAGCAATCACACCGATACCCGTAAGTGACAAACTCGCGGCGACCAAAATGGTGCTGCCCAAGACGATGCTTGATGGCGAAAAGCGCGTGGCAAAAGGCGCAATCAGCAAGCGACCCAATGCAATTCCACCCCAAAATAACGAGTTAACAAACGCCGCGTTTTGCTCCGACCAGGAAAACACTTTGACCAAATGCGTGGTTTCTGATGATGCCGCACCAACTTCCACCAGCACATACGTCCAAAACAGCAGTAAAAAACCACTCAGAATTGAAATATTGACTGGCGTAACATTTTTTGCACTCGAGCTTTCACT
>JAYTKL010000592.1:0-2366 GCA_043730305.1 Deinococcales bacterium
TCGAGGCGGACGCAACAATTTTGGCGCTCGAGGATTTTGCAATCACACTTGAAGTTGGTGAACCTCGGGTTGTAAACCTCGAGCCACCGCAAGAAATCACGTTGGCTATCGCACTTTTAAAGGGCGACAAGCTCTCCGAGGTCGTGCGTGCCGCGACAGAATTGGGCGTCTCGAGGTTTCAGTTGTTAATCACCGAACACGCGGATGTCAAAGAGATTGGCACTCAAAAACTCGAGCGCTTGCAGCGTGTGGCGCTCGAAGCCAGCAAGCAATGCCGCCGGGCTGTGACGCCGCTGGTGCTCTCCCCCATCAAGTTAAAGCAACTCGAGCCTGTGGTGTGTGGTTTGGTGGCGCATCCTGGCTGGAGTTTAAAACCTCGGGAAGCTGTGAATTGGGATGCGCCAATTACGATTGCGACGGGTTGTGAAGGCGGTTTCTCGAGTTTAGAAATTGAATTGCTCGAGTCTAGAGGGTTTAAAACCGTTGGACTGGGACCCAGAATTTTACGTGCCGAAACCGCGCCAATTGCGATTTTGGGGGCTTTGACTGCTGGTGAAGGATTTTAATAATTGGCTTGAGTCGCGCAAGGGCGCATTGCACTACCCCTCGAACCAAAAGATTGCGAATTGGAATTCTCGAGCATAAGTCTTATCATTTCCGAATGGCTTTCAGCGATTTGCTAATCGCTAACTGCTTTCTCGCTCAATGAAACTTCACTTAGTTCACAAATAATCAACCAGAAACCTTGATATAACTACACTCAAGTTTCACCCGCTTTCAAAAGGAGCACCCATGCCTCGAGCACCGCGCAAGAAAAAAACCGACGATTCCACCTTCAACGTTCAAACCCCCAAACCAAAAAATAAAAACTCGAGCGCCGATACATTGCGCGTACCAGTCTGCCCAGTCTTGGGCAGCGTGATTTATCCTGGCATCATGCAGTCGGTGGCGGCGGGACGCCCGATCAGCGTCAATGCGATTCAGGCGGCGGTGGACGGCGCAAAAACCATTTTGATTGTTTCCCAGCGCGACAAGGACATTGAAAATCCTGGTGCGGGTGATTTGTTTGTGATCGGTACGCTCTGCAATATTTTGAGAATGCGCAAAAATCCTGACGGCACGGTGGAGACGCTGGTGCAAGCCCAAAGTCGAGTGCGGGTCACGCGCTATCACTTTGGCGTTGAATACATCGAAGCCGAACTTGAGGTGCTCGAGGACACGCATGTGGACGAAATTGAAACGCAGGCGCTAAAACGCGAGCTTGACCGACGGTTTAATGACGTTCTGAAAAACGGCAAAAACTTGCCCGTGGACACGGTCGGTTTTATTGTCGGACTCGAGCATCCTGGGCAATTTGCCGACAACATTGCGTTTAATCTGGATTTGAAACTTGATGACCGTCAGGGGATTCTCGAGGCGCTGGACGTGCGTGACCGGCTCAAGCGCGTTTTGGTTTTGCTTGACAGCGAACTTGAACTTGGGGAAATGCAAAAACGCATTCAGGGGCAGGTCAAGGACGAGATTGACAAGAACCAACGCGAGTATTTCTTGCGCGAGCAGATGAAAGCGATTCAAAAAGAATTGCGCGGCGAGGAGGACGGCGAGGACGAAGTTGAGTTGTTCCGCTCGAAAATTGCGGCGCTCGGTCTGGTCGAGGAGGTGCAGCGCGAGGTTGACCGCGAGATCAACCGCATGGCGAGAATGCACCCCGACAGCGCCGAAGCCAGCGTGATTCGCACCTACCTGACCTGGATCACCGAACTGCCCTGGAACTCGAGAAGTAACGATGAGTTGCAACTTTCCGATGCGACCAAAATTTTGGACGAGGATCACTTTGGACTGGAAAAAGTCAAAGACCGCATTCTCGAGTTTCTGGCGGTGCGTCAACTGCGTAAAGCGCGTGCGCAAAAGGGCGAACTCGAGGCGAGCGAGGTCAACAAAGGACCGATTCTGGTGTTCGTTGGACCGCCGGGTGTGGGCAAGACCAGCATTGCCAAAAGCATTGCCAAGTCGCTGGGGCGCAAGTACGTGCGCATTTCCTTGGGTGGCGCTCGAGACGAGGCGGACATTCGTGGGCATCGCCGCACGTATATTGGCGCGTTGCCTGGTCGGATCATTCAGGGTTTGAAAACGGCTGGCACAAAAAACCCTGTGTTTTTGCTGGATGAAATTGACAAGCTTGGCACTTCTTATCAGGGCGACCCGAGCAGTGCGCTCTTGGAGGTGCTCGACCCAGCCCAAAACTCGACGTTTGTAGACCATTATTTGGGCGTGCCATTTGATCTCTCCGAGGTCATGTTTATCGCCACCGCCAATTACCCCGAGCAAATTCCCGCGCCATTGTTGGATCGCATGGAATTTATCGA
>JAYTKL010000593.1:0-1215 GCA_043730305.1 Deinococcales bacterium
ACGATAAAATGGTCGTCCATGATTGATCTCCTTTGAATGCGTTGGGCAAACACATTCTGAAGGGAAATTCATGGACGATCAACTGGCAATCAGGGTAAGCTTATGAAAAATACGCTCAAGCAATAAAAATTAAGCCAGATTCTTACGAAACTTTTAATAGTTGGGGTAATTCACTTTTAGTTCAATTAAATACAAAAAATGGTTCGGAAAGGCAGAATTTTCTCAATAAAACGCGCGAAATTCTGACGCGTCATCATATGCTTAAACCAGACGAATCATATAATCTTGCTTGTCTTGAAGCACTTTTGGACGATGAAACTGAATGCCTAAAATGGCTCGAGAATTGCCTAACACATAAAACACTGCCCAATTGTCAACATCTCTCTACAGACAACGACCTTGATTCCGTGCGTAAGACTGATTGGTTTAAAGACTTTATGCGTCGCGCAAGTTGCTCAGAGTAGATAATCACACATCATCACCGCGTTCGCGTAAAGCAATTCGATACTGCTTCGCCAAATCCTCGCCGTAATTCAACCGCATCCATTCAATCCGTGCCTCAATTTTTGAAAATCGCTTCTCGAGTTCGGCACGTGACAGGTTAATAATGTACGCCGAAAACGCGAATGCCAGCCGCATCCTTTCGTCGGGTGAAGGTTTTCGTTGCAACTCGAGTTGCAAGGCTTCAATGCTGGGGTGCGTGTCATTCATGCAAAACTCAAACCTCGAGTTTTGAGATAACTTTGTTTGACGGTTGGTTTGAGTGGTTTGGTGAGGTTGAGTTTAAAAATCTTTTCAGAACGGCTGGTGCTGCTGCCCGTTTTCTTCTCGTGTACCAAATGCAGTTCGACATTCTCGAGTTTGATTTCTGCGGGTGCGTTGCGCCGAATGACTTCGCTAATTTGATCGGCAACCTTTTGGGCTTGAGTACCCTGACTTGGATCAAACGGCACTTTGACCGTGACCTTGACCGTATTGACGCCATTCACGCTGCTCGAGTTGATGTTGAAGCCACCCCCTGGCACAATTTTTTCGATCTCTTTTTGGGCATTTCCCAGTGCGCTGATACCACTTTGAATGGCTGGGGCGTACTTTTGGTACAGCAAAAACCCGCCGACACCCAGGGCAACCAGCAGCAAGAAACCAACCGCGAACGAACCAAGCACAAATTTAAGGCATCCATTCATGGGGTTTATGCTACTCGAGAAGCCTGAA
>JAYTKL010000594.1:0-15089 GCA_043730305.1 Deinococcales bacterium
ACGATAAAATGGTCGTCCATGATTGATCTCCTTTGAATGCGTTGGGCAAACACATTCTGAAGGGAAATTCATGGACGATCAACTGGCAATCAGGGTAAACTATAGAAGCAATGTCTAAGATCTTGGAGTCGTTCCAAACCGCTCGAGGTGAGATAGGAAAGCCTTCAAAAAAAGGTCTAGGTTCGAACTGAAGGCTTGGGCAACAAGTGTTATTTTGACAAATCTCGAGATGACCATCAAGCGTTTGTAGTCTAGAAATCCTGCTGAAAGATGATGGTTTTCATGCACCAACAACAACCGGTGCCAGACCAAGTTCGCCGCATAAACTGTGAACATCTTGCTTTCGTAAAGCTGCGAGTTGTACCAGCGCTTCGATTCGTCCAGCATTTTGTAACTCGAGTTCGTCGGAGAGTTCAATCAATTCGGTCAGTTCGCTGGAGGTGATTGTTGCGGCTTGCCGTTTTGCGATCAGTTCGCGGTAATGTGTCCAAAAAGTTTCGGCTTGACCTTGCAAAATTCGCTGCAACAACGCGGTTTCATCATTGCTCAGCAATCTCGAGCGAATGTCTTCGAGAAGCCAGCGTTCTGGCGTTACACCTTGCTGCGCGGCAAGAACCCGTATTTGAGTCTCGAGTTCGGCATCAAGGTGAAGGGTCAGTGACATGATGAAAATTATACTCGAGAATGTTTTAACTGAAATAAGCTTTTGTTTCACTTTGAGCCAAACCCAACACCTCGAGTTTGACTTAAATTAACCTCTCGAGTTATGCTAAAAACAGAATGAAAAAACTTGTTCCGATTCTGCCGTCCAAAAACATTCCCGAATCGCTCGAGTTTTACCAGCGCGTTTACGGGTTTGACAGCGCCTGGGCTTGGACAAAATCTGGACAGCAAGTCACAGATTTCTCGAGCGTGAACCACAACGACATTGTTTACGGTGGTTGTTCCAAACCGCTGATCATTCATTTCTGGTTTTCCAACGAAAAACACGTGCTCGAGAGTGCGGGTTTTAGAATAGAAGTTGAAGACATCAATGCCATGTACGCAACCTGCAAAGCCGCGAATTGTGTTCATCCAAACGCGCCGCTCGAGGTTAAACCTTGGGGATTAACAGAATTTGGCACGCTCGACCCGAGCGGCGTGATCGTGACCATCTTTCAAAATGCAGATTGACCCAAAACCAGGAGGCGCTATGGAAAAAGTCAGAGGCATCGGTGGCGTGTTTTTGAAAGCCAAGAATCCAAGCGAAATGGCAACTTGGTACGAGACGCATCTTGGGATTTCGTTCGCGGGTAATGAATACGCGATCTTGCACTGGCGCGAATCCATGACTGCCGAGCAAAATCCGGTGACGGTATTTTCCTTTTTTCCTGAAGACAGCAGCTATTTTGCCCCATCAACCAGCCAATTCATGATGAATTTTCGGGTCGATAACCTTGATGCAATGCTTGAGCAACTCAAGACCGCTGGCGTTGAGGTAATGAGCGAGATCACAGAAGACAACAATGGTCGTTTTGGTCGGATTCTTGACCCTGAAGGCAACAAAATCGAACTTTGGCAACCCGCGCCAGGGATGTAAGCAATTTCGGAGGCAATCCATGAAATTAGACTTGATTGGGATTCTCGTGACCGACATGCAGCGAAGTCTCGAGTTTTACCGCAAACTCGGATGGAAGATTCCAGAAATTGCAGATGATGAAGACCATGTCGAGATCAGGCTCGAGGATGGCTTGCGGTTTGCCTGGGACAAACTTTCGATGATTCAATCGTATGACCCAGAAGCCAAAATTTACCCCCACGGTGTTGGCGCATTCTTGTGCCAGAACGCGGCGGAAGTCGATCAGAAGTTTTTTGAATTGACGGCATTGGGTTATGAAGCACATGCTCAACCCTGGGATGCCTTCTGGGGGCAACGATACGCGGTGGTCAAGGACCCTGACGGGCATACGGTGGACTTGTTCGCGCCGTTGTAACCTGAGATCATGCTCAAACTCTCAACCATTATTATCAACAAGCCTCGAGCCGAAGTTCTCGAGCTTTTTCCTGATTTAAGCATCTCGAGCCAGGGTTTGTTCAGTCGGGTTCAAATGCCAGAACCGCAAAAGTTTACTGAAGTCTGGTACGCCGACCTCGAGTCGCCAATCCCGAAATTTGCGACTGAAATCTCGCAGAAATTGCAGTGCGCCACTTTGGGTATCATCAACTGGGACGATGATTTGCTGCGAATCTGGGCTTTCTCGAGCGGTGAATTTGTTACAACTTACGACTCCAACCCGTCTTACGCCACCTGCACCATCACGCCGCCAGAACTCGAGCCTGACACCGGCGAAAAACTTGCAAAATTGTTTAACGTGCCAGAAAAAGCCGAAGCGGTGCGAGAATTATTGACCCGCAAAAAAGGCTTCACCTTCATCAACGAAACCCAGCGCCTCGAGCAATTGTTTGCGCTGCTCGAGATTCCATGAAAAAATTGGTACCAAAACAAATTCATGCCGCTCGAGCTGCACGGCAATTTTTGACACCCTCGAGCCGAGGCAGTTCGGACTTGGATTACCTCGAGATTCTGCGCTCACTCGCGCCGATGCGTCCACCGAGTTACGAGTTCCCAGGAACGCCAGTTTGCCTTCATGACCGTCATATTTCTTCCGACGGTGCTAGCGAAAAAAGCGTGGCTGAACGGGTGCGGCGTGAAGGTTTGGTGGTCAAAAGCCGTTTTCAACATGGGCATGTTGGTTATGTTCCCAGTGACGAAATGCCGCTTTATATTGGTGCGTTCAAGAAATCCAAAAGCTTGAGTTGGGACGATTCTGCGGTGCTCGAGACGTTAGGGCGCGAAGGTCCGTTGCAGAAAAAAGACTTGGCTGAGATGAGCGGCGCGAAAGGCAAAACCCTGACAGCAGCCCTGCAAAATCTTCAAGCCAATTTTCTGGTTTTTGAACAGCAACTCGAGACAGAATGGGACAACCCCTGGGGCGCAATCGAAACCGAGCATCCTGAATGGCTCGAGGGTGTGCCAGCGCAATTTGAGGCACGGCTCGAGGTGATAAGACGCTTCACCCACGCGCATGTCTTCTCGAGTGTGCAAGAGGTCAAAGATTGGTCAGGTTTCACGGGCAAAGATGTGGCTGCATTGCTCGAGGAACTTCTTTCATGTGGGCATCTCGAGAAAGCGACCGTGCCCGAAGGTGCGTTTTACGGTCAAGAAGGGATTGTTGATGGCTGGGGAGAGCATTATCTTGCCACCGATTTTGAAGACGTTCCGTTCGAGCCTCACGTGGCAATACTTGATTCTGGCGATTTTCTGGCAACGGCGCAAGTATCGAGATTAAAAGCCAATTACCCAAAAATGCCCGTGCTCAAATATGTTTTGATCGACGGTGAAATTTGCGGAATTGTTGAGGGGCGGTGGGGGATCAACCCGTTTGATGTGACCGATGTTCACGTGCCAGAACACGCTCGAGAAGGAGCGTTGAGGCTCGAGATTATTGAAAAGTTAAGGCGGCATTTTCCGCTTCCAGCGCAACGAATTCAAAAATTTGCCGGGGAAATTCTGGACGGTGTTAAGCTCAGTTCATGAACATGACCAACATCCCCTTTGGCACAACCGACTGGGCAACCATTGAACCCACCGAACACGCGGGCATCACAGGCACGGCGTACTGGCGAACTCGAGATTTTGCGGGGATACGGGTGCGAATGGTTGAGTACACGGCGGGATACCTTGCCGATCACTGGTGCAGCAAGGGGCATATTTTGCTGTGCTTGACGGGTGAACTGATGACTGAACTCGAGGATGGGCGCGTGTTTGTGCTAACGCCTGGAATGAGTTACCAAGTCGCGGACAACGCCGAGGCGCACCGCTCGAGCACCAAAGTCAAGACGACATTGTTCATCGTTGATTGAGGTTAAACTCTTTCATGCGTTCTGAATTTCGCTCCAGGTTGCTCGAGGCAGCCAATCATTTTGGCACTCCGCTTTACGCTTACGACTGGGTGGTGATTCAGTCTCAACTCGAGCGAATCCGTGCAGCGTTTGGCGATGCAAGGGTGTTTTACGCCATGAAAGCCAACCCGAATTTGGGGATTTTGAGGCGTTTGAATGCGCTTGATGTTGGCTTTGAAGCGGTTTCTGGCGGCGAGTTTGAACGGGCGTTGCTGGCTGGTGCTCGAGCCGATCAGATTGTTTTGAATGGTCCTGGCAAGACCGATTCCGATTACGTTCGGGCTGGCGAGGTCGGTGCGACCATCGTTTTGGATGCGCTGGACGAGTTTGCTCGAGTGGCGCGATTTGCCCCTGGTTCCCAGGTGCTTATTCGGGTCAACCCTGGTCTTCAAGTCTCCACGCACGATCACCTGGCAACCGGAAACGCCGGCAGCAAGTTTGGGGTGCGGCTGGCGGACGTGCCGAATGCGGTCAAGCTTGCCGAGCAAGCGGGTTTAAAAGCCATTGGTCTGCACATGCACATCGGCTCAAGCATCGAAGACCCGCACGATTACGCGGATGCGCTCGGGCAAATGGCGGCACTGGCAAAGATCATTGGCGCTCGGGAAGTTTTTGACATGGGCGGCGGTTTCGGTCTGGATTTTGATCTTGTGCCGCTCGCCAAACTGGCTCGGGAGGCAGCCACAAGTTTTGGGGCGCGAGAACTCTGGCTCGAGCCTGGACGCTGGCTTGTGGCGCAAGCTGGGGTGCTCTTGACCCAGGTGCTGGGGCGCAAACAAACCGAGCGAAACTTTGCAATTGTTGATGCAGGCATGAGCGAACTGATCCGACCGATGTTGTACGGCGCGGTTCATGGTGTGGAATCGCTCGACGGCACTGGGAATCTCGAGACGCTGGACATTGCGGGTCCAGCCTGTGAGAGCGGGGACATTCTGGCGAGGGATGTCAGCTTGCTAGAACCCAAAGTGGGCGATTTGCTGGCGGTTTTAAACGCTGGGGCTTATGCGGGCAGCATGGCAAGCAATTATTTAACCCGTTCCAAACCCGCCGAGGTCATGCTCGAGCAAAACGCCTGGGTGCAACTCCGTCGCCGTGACACGCTTCAGGAGATGCTGAGAGCCGAACTCGAGCCGCTGGATTAAAATATCAGGGCTGCCGAATTGGTACGCCCAAACGTGCCATTTTGCGATCAAAACTGAGAACTTCATCATTATTGACTCGAGCCAATTCGCAGATCAAAACATCTGGGAAATCAAGATTGCTGGCAGGATAGAGCCGTAAGGTGTTGGCAACTGCGGCAGCGTCAATGACATCAAAACAACTGGCACTTAAAATCAAACCCAGTTCCGCAGTGGCTTGAGTTGCGCTAAAATTGTAATAGTTTCCTTCCAGCACGAACATTGCTTCGCAGACATGGGCTGGGTGAACGAAAACTGGTTTGCTCACTTGGCTTAAAAATTGCACAACGGCTTGATATTGGGCGCTGGGACTTTTGGTGATCAGTCGCACAAGGATATTGGTGTCAGCCCACATTAAACGCGCCCTCGAGCATGTCGTTGTTTGGCACTTTGTTTTTCAGCGTCAAGCAGTTTTTCAAAAGAGGCAAATTCGGTGTTGGGTTGACGACCTTCAATTTTGCTGAGGACTTCTATTAAGTTGCGTTTTGGCATGAGTTGCAAATTCAATTTCCCATTTTCTAAAGAAAAGACAACATCATCACCCTCGCGCCAATCAAGGGTTTCTCTTAGCGTTTTGGGGATTACGATTTGCCCTTTGCTGCTAATTTTTGAGCGTTCCATAATAGTATCTTACTTTATTGAAAAGTAAGAATCAAGAATATCTGTAAGAAAATTTCATAAAATCACGTCAGTAATTCACGCAAAAATTTCACGCTCGAGCGAACCTCGTCGCTGCCACCGTTGATCTCGAGGTTGATTGTTCCAGTAAAATTCTTCAGGAAGTTTCGCATGTTCTGCCACGGTACTTTGCCCGTACCGAGCACGTTGTGCGCGTCGCTCGCGCCGTCGTTGTCTTGCAAATGAAAGTGCTGCAACTTCGAGAGTCCGTGCTGGTATTCTGCCAACCTTTTTAAACCATTTTCAATCCCGCCACTCGAGCTGCCGTCACTGACTTCGGTGGTGCAACCTTCAACCAAGGCGTGACCAACGTCCAAGCAATTTCCAAAATGCTCGCCCGCTTTTTGGGTTAACGCCTCGAGTTCAAAAACGCCGCGCAGCAAATCGTAACCATCCAGCGCCAGATTCTCGAGCATGACGGGAACGAGCGGCACAATTTCAGTTAAACTTTGCTCGAGTTTTTGTGTTGCAAATTGCTTCATTAATGGGTGACGTAACGGAATCAAACCCGAATGCAGCACGCCCAACTTCGCGCCAATTTCAGCAGCGTACTCGAGTCCTCGGTTTGTTCGTGCCACCGAATTTTCGCGCACGCCAGGCATCAAACTGGCAATGTTCAAATCGACATAACTGAGGTGTACCGTCGTCCCAATGCCCGTGGCTCGAGTCAGTTCTTTCACTGTTTCAACGCTTTGAATTGCGGGCAACACCTCAAAGGCATCAAACGAAAGTTCAACAAATTGCAAGTCAAGTTCACTGGCAAGTTTGAACGCCTCGTCCAGATCAAGGATTTGTGCGTTGAGTGGCGTAAATCCAAGTTTCACTGATTCGCCAAAGAACGTTTTTGGGCTTCCTCGAGCACGGTTTTCACATCCTCACGTCCCTTTAAAGCCCGCTCCATCGCCTGCTCGAGGAACACCTTCCAGGCGGCATAACCAGGCACTCGAGGGCGCGAGACCGCCTCGTCAAATTGCTCGAAGGCGGTTTTGCGGTAAGGGTTTTCCTTATACCAATCCTCGAGTGATTTAAGCACGCTGCGCCGCACTGGAACGTAATAGCTGGCTTTGGTCCAGGCGACGATACTCTCAACCTTCATTAAATATTTCCAGAATTCGTAAGCGCCGGTTTGTTCGTCGTTGCTCGAGTTTTTCATGACCACCAACTGCGCCCCGCCAAATGGGACGATGGTGCGTGTGCCTTTGGGAAGCGGGGCAGCGCCGAGTTCAAACGCCACGCTGTAGGGCAGAATGTCGGGCCAGTTGGCGATGCTGGCGATTGCCATGTAGGCTTTGGTGCGCACAAAATCGAGAATTGCAAATTGTGCCTCGCCCAGGGATCGCGGCACGGCGTTGCCAGATTTCACCAGGTCTTGCAAGAATTGCAGTGCCTCAATGACTTCTTTGCTGGTAAAATTCGGCTTGCCGTCGCTGGTGACAACATTTCCGCCCCTCGAGAGCACCATCTGCTCGAACTGCCAACTGTCGGCGATGGCAATGAAGCCTTTGCTGGTGCGGCTGGTTAGGGCTTTGGCAACCTGGCTAAATTCTGTCCAGGTGGTGGGCGGTTTTAAACCCTTACTGCGAAATTGGTTGGCGTTGTAAAACAAGACGGGTGTGCTCGAGTTCCAGGGCAAGCCGTAACGTTTGCCCTCAAACAGTCCGTAATTCCAGAGGGCTGGAAAGAAATCTTTGGTAAACGCTGGGTCAAGGGTTTTATCGAACTTTGAAAGGTCTGCCAGCGTGTCTTTTTCGGCGAGATTTGGAAAGACTCCAATCTCGGCTTGGAACATGACGGGCGTATTTTTGGCGTTGATTGCCGCCACAATTTTGGTGTTGGCGGTTGGGTAATCGCCAACCAGGCTCGGCACAACCTCAAATTTGTCTTGCGACTTGTTGAAGCCGTCCACCAGCGCATTCACAGCTTTTTCACCGCCAGTCATCGAATGCCAGAATGTAATTTTGGTTTTTACATTTTGTGCGTGACTGGCAAACCAGACGCTCGAGATTCCTGCCAGTGCCGCTACGGCGATCAATGATTTCTTCATGGGTTTCTCCTGACCTGATGGTGACAGTCTAGCGTTTATTGAAGCCTCGAGTTTGTTTAACAAATCTTGAATCTTATTTCAGTCCACCTTCGATCACTCGAGTCACGCGGCGTTCAAACAGGGCGTACAAAACCAGTATCGGTAAGCTTGTCAGCATGGCTGCCGCACCCAATGCGCCCCAATTGTTGGGGTCTTTTTGCAGCATTTCGGTTAACGCCACCTGGACGGTTGCCCAATTTTTGTCGTTGAGCACAATTTTGGGGTACAAGACCAGATTCCAGTGTGCCGCAAATGCCAGTACGCTGGCTGCCGTCATTTCGGGTCGCAGCAAGGGCGCAATGACTTTGGTTAAAATTTGTAAATTGGTCGCGCCGTCCAGTTTGGCGGCTTCGACATAAGCCCAGGGCAGTTTGACCACACCGCCGTACAATAAAAAAACGGTGAACGGACTTGCCAGAAATGGCAGCACCAAAGCCAATGGGTTGTTCAGTAAATTTAAATCCTTCAACAAGCCGTACAGCGGTACGAGCAGCAATTCGGCGGGCACACTGAGCAAAAACAAATACAGCGGCAGCACGTTCGTTCCCGCCCGAATCGCAAACGCCGCAGGCAGGGCAATCAAGACCTGCAATCCAGCGACAATGCTCGAGAGCAGCAAACTCAGTAACAACGGGCGGATCAATTCTTTAAACGGAAGCTCGAGGTAATTCTGAAAAGTGAAACCAACTGGAATCGTGACATCGGGTTTGAAGAGGGCTTCCTTGGGAATGAATGAACTGTAGGCAAGCCAGATGATCGGTAGCAGCACGAACACCACCATCAAGCCGACCACAATTCGCCCAAACCAAGTGCCTTTTGGTGGCGCTCCAGCCCTAACTTTTTCTCGAGCTTCGGGCTTCAAGTTTGGAATCATAAATCACTCTTTAAAGCCCTGGCTTGAAATGCCGAGAACGTGAATGCCAGCGCCAAGATCAGGACGCTGAGGGCTGCCCCGTAACCAAGGTTGGGCGCAGTTCCAAAGGCAGTTTCGTAAATCAAGTAACCCACCACTCGAGTCGAACCAAAAGGTCCACCTTGGGTTAAGAGCAAAACGGCGGTGTAACTTTGAATCGCGTACAAGCTGCCGACCACCGCCAAAAACACGATGCTGGGGCGAAGCAGCGGCAGGACAATCCGCCAGCGCAATTGGTTCTCGGTTGCGCCGTCCACCCTTGCCGCCTCGAAGACTTCGGTCGGAATGCTTTTTAAACCCGCGCTGACAATCAGCGTACCGTACCCAACGTTTTGCCAGATCGTGAACAGCACAATCAACGCCACGCCAGCCCAACCTTTGTCGTGCCAAGGCAGGCGCAAAAAACCGCCCGTCAGCGTCGCCAGCATTCCATAATCGGGTTCGTAAAGCGTGTACCAACCGATGGCACTTGCGCCAATCGTCCACAGGCTCGGCAAGAACAAAATGGCTTTGACCAGCCTCTCCAAGCGTGTCCCCTCGAGTTCAATGGCGCACAGGGTTGCCAAGCCGACAAACAGCGGCAAGGTACAAAGACCAAAAATCAGGGTCAGCAACAAACTGCGTCCAACATTGGGGTCAGCCAGCATTCGGGCGTAATTGTGAAGCCCCGCAAAGCCTTCGTAAACTATAGAATATTTTTGAACAGAGATTTGAAAGACTTGAATCAGTGGGTAGGCGATAAACAACGTTAAAGCCAACAACGACGGAATCACGCCCCACCAGGCGGGTGCGAGGCGAAATCGTGGTTCTTTGGTTTTTTTGGAATTTGAGATCACAAATGAACATCACACGGTGCGTTTGGTGGCAAGATCAGGGATTCTCGAGACATCCTTAAAGCAGGAATCGAATTCCTGTGAACGCATTGAACACGCCGACGGTGTTCCAGGTGAATCCCGCCTCGACCGAGAACGCGTCGAAGTAATAACGCAGCCCGAGGTTGATATCAAAGCTGTAGACGAAAGCATTGCTCAAGGGTCGCACGAAATTTCCGAGACTAATCAAACTTACAGAGAACGTCGCATGAAAAGGCTCGAGGTTGAGGTCTGCCATGGGTCCGAGCGCGAAATGAAAGCCAAAACCACCAGGTTGAATTTTAAAACTGATGTCCGCCCAAGCGCCGACCGCAATCGGTAAATCGCTGCCGAGCGAGTTGAAAATCACCACGTTGATGCCCGTACCAAAACCGAATGACACACCGTTGCGGCTGGCGTCGCTCGAGGATTGAGAACCGATGGTGAGTTTGGGTGTGATGGCAATGTCCAGTGGGAAGCCGCCCAGGTCGAGTGGTGTCTCGTAACCCAGGGTGACGCCAATCACTTGTGGGTCAAGGAATTGATAACCAAACGTTACCGAGATGGCGCGTTCGGTGGCGATGGCAACGGGCGCGGTCTGGGCTTGGGCGCTGTTCACCGCAAAAAATCCCAGAAACGATACGAGGATGCTTAAAACTCGAGTGAAGCGGATTGATTTCATTGGTCCTCCTTGAACACTGACACCAGTATACGGCTCGAGTTGTATTGAAAGCATCAAATGGTGCTCTGAGGATCAAATGAGCGGCTCTCACCCGTTTGATATGAATTGAACTTAAATTTTTCTAAAGGGTCTTGACGCTACGTTTAACCAAAGTCTTATGGAGGTAGCAAGTGAAACAACTGCTTTGGATCGTCGGCTTGATGGCTTTTGCGGCGTGTAATGAAGTCACAAAACCACCGATTTCCAACAATGAATCGGGTGTTCTCGGGTCGCTTGAGTTTCAATTGGATTCGGCTGGAATGTCCAGTGCAACTTTAAAACCCCGAGACACGCTGCCCGATACGGCGGTGACGTTCACCTCAACCTCGTTTAGCGTGACGGACGCCAGTGGAATTCGGTTTTTTAACGCGAGTTTTACTGTCAAGAACAACACGGCAAACAATTTCAAAAACTTGTCCCTGGTGATGTACAACCAAAGTGCTCAGAACCTTGAGGGCAGCGCCATCAAAGAATTGCAAACTTTTTCTGGCGCGGCGATCACCGACGCGGCTGTGGTCAACCGCATCAAACCGACCCATGCCATGAGCAGCGCCACAACCATTGATGTGGCTCGAGCCGATTTCCAAGCTTTTGATACCGCTCAGGTTGCTCAAATTCAGACCGACGCTCGAGCGCTTGGCGTCATTACCAACAGTGATCTAGTCCTCGAGTACGGTTTTGTAGCCCGCAACGGCAATGCTCGTGGAATTGCTGCGGGTGCAACGGGCAGCATCACGCTGGCATTCCGAGTCCCCAAAACGGGGGTCGCCACTGAGCCGTACCGTTTCAAAGTGACCGCCGTGATTTTTGACGCGCCAACCACGACCCTCACGCGTTCTCGAGAGGAAACTGCCAGCAGTGCCGCAACTCGAGCCAGCAGCATCACAGACCGTTCAAATCCAACCGAAGTGGTGCTGATCGGCAGTGACACGCAAACCGCAAGTTGCCCCAACTGCATATTCACCCGTCGTGCCAACACACAAATCTCGAGTGCTGGACAAAATTTACTCGATGATCCCAGCACTCTGGGTTTTAGCATCGAAACCCTCAAAACGGGTTTGGGTGTGCCCTGGAGTTTAAATTTTTCGTCTGATGGTACGTTGTACTTCACGGAACGGGCTGGCAACGCTGGCAAGGTTGGCATCAAAAAATTAGATCCCAGCACGGGTGTTCTCAGCAGTATTGTCGATTCGGGAACTTTGAGCGTTCGGGCGGACGGTGAGGGCGGTGTGCTCGGCATGGAACTCGACCCGAATTTTGACAGCAACAATCAGGTTTATATTTGTTATTCATATTTTGTAAACAACACCGTCAACAACAACAACCGCCGCAATCGAGTCTCGAGGTTCACGATTTCTGGGGCAAGTTTGAGCCTTGAAACCGTGCTTTTTGACGACATGCTCGGTTGGTCAAACCACAATGGCTGCCGTGTGGCAAATGGTGCGGACGGCAAATTGTACTTCAGCATTGGTGATGCCGCCGATTATGCACCGGGTCCGATCAAAGCCCAAGACCCCAGCACCTTGGCGGGCAAAATTTTCCGTATCAACTACAACGGTTCAATCCCAAGCGACAATCCGTATTACAACACCTTAACCGGTTCGGCTCGAGCCTTGTGGACGTTCGGGCATCGCAATCCTCAAGGGCTGGCGTTCCAACCTGGCACGGATGCGCTCTGGTCGAGTGAACACGGGCAGAATACCAGGGACGAACTGAACTTGATTCTGAAAGGCAAAAATTATGGCTGGCCCAGTTGCGTTGGTACGCAAAGCCTGAACTCGCCGTTAAACGTGCCTCAAGATGGAACGACTTACAATTGTGCTGCCACAGCGGATTTGACCGCCAGCAATTACCAAATTGCCAGCAAAGAATACGAATCAAGTTTTACCTTGGCGACCAGTGACATTGCCTTTGTGACCTCGCCACTGTTCCCAGAATGGAACGGCAACCTTTTAATGAACACGCTCAAAGCCAACAAAATGTACCGCATTACCCTGAATGGCTCGAGCGTCGCTAGCGATCAAGTCATCATCCCTTCTGGTTATGGAAGGTTGCGCGACGTGACCATATCGCCCGACGGTCTGATTTACTTCTCGAGCGACGATGGCAAGATTTTCAGAATGTTGCCCAAATAGTTTTTAAACATTATGCCGAGACAGGCAGTGCCTCAAACAAGCGTTTTCGTTGACGCAAATGATTTAACATGGCTTCTCGAGCACGGTTTGGGTCACTGTCGCGCACCGCCTCGAGAATGGCTCGTATTTCGTCGGGTAGGGTTTGGCGCTGAATCTTGGAATTGCCGATGATCGGTCCGACCAAACTGACCAGCTCAAAAACCATTTGCTCGAGCACGGGGTTGCGGGCGGCTTTGGCGAGGCAGCGGTGAAAGGCGGCATCCCACAGCACACCAGCTTCGGTGGGTTTGCCCATCTGGCTCATGGTGTCCTCGAGGGCGGTCATGTCGTTGCGGGTGCGGCGTTCGGCGGCAAGTTCGGCAATTCGAGATTCCAGAATCTCTCGAAGTTCCCAGATATTCTCGAGTTCGTTCTCTTGGGGTTTGAGCCGCCGAATTCGCAAAAACAGCAGTTCAACGGGCAGTTGTGCCACAAACGCGCCCTTGCCCTGATGAACTTCGATCACGCCCAACGCCCGCAACTTGGACAAGGCTTCACGAACCACGGTGCGTGCCACACCGAAATGCGCCACAAGTTCGGGTTCTGATGGCAATCGGTCGCCAGGTTTGACATCTCGGGCGCTGACCCATTCGCCCATTCGTTCGGCAATCAATTCAGCCAATTTGGAGCGTTCTTTGATATGATTTTGTGTGCCGAGCAACATAATTCCTCTTTCTTGAATTGGGGCTTGACGAAATGATTTCAATAATCATATCATCAGTTGTCTGACAAGTTCAACGGATTAACCTTTGAGAGCCAATCTTGTGTTTTCACGCAAGCCATTGACGCTCGAGCCTGAGGAGGAATGTATGAAAAAACGCAACTTGATGATGTCGCTGGTGCTGGGAACGGGCGTGGTGCTTGGAGTCACAGGGCGCAACAAACCGCAACCATCAAAATTGGTGCAATCACCACCCTGACGGGTCGGCAAGCCGATTTTGGCAAACAACAAAAAACAGGCTTTGAGGTCGCCATCAAAGAGATCAACGCCAAGGGCGGCATCAACGGTCAAAAAGTAGAATTGCAACTCGAGGATTCGGCATCGGATGTCAACAAAGGTCTGGCAGCCGCCGAACGTCTGGTCAACGCTGGCGTTGGCGTCATCATCAACGAGTATTCCTCGAGCATCGTCAAAGCCCAGGCGCAGTACCTTTCGCGCCAAAAAGTGCCAAACATTGTGGTCAGCTCGAGCGACGAGAGCATCACCAAACCTGGTTTTGATTACGTCTTTCGCATCAACCCGCCAACCGACAAGTACGCCGAGGTTTTGTTTAACGTCTTTACCGACATGGGCATCAAAACCGTGGCGGTTCTGGGTGGCACGGGTTCGTTTGAAAAAAGCGTGATCAACTCGGCAATCGAGCAATCGGCACGCACCAAACTTGAGATTGTCGCCAGCCAAACCTACGACAAAGGTCTGACCGATTTTCGACCCATTTTGAACGGCTTCAAAGCCAAAAATCCAGACGCGATTTTTCTGGTGGGTTATCAAGAAGATTCCGTTGGGGTCATGCGTCAATCCAAAGAGGTCGGTTTGAATCCCAAAATCTTTGCTGGCGCGGCGGCAGGTTTTGCCTTGCCAGACTTTATCAAAGGCGCGGGCAGTTCCAGTCAGTATGTCGTCACCGCCACGGCATGGGTTCCACAAATGAAAACCCCAAATAATGACAAACTCTACGTCAAACTCGTCACTGGTCTGGGCGGGCAAGAACCGACCTATCACGCGGCGCAAGCCTACGCGGGCATTCTGGTCGCCGCCGATGCCATCAAACGTGCCGGATCGGGAACAGACCGCGAAGCCATCAACAAAGCGCTGTTAAGCACCAACTTATCGACCTCGTATGCCAACATCAAATTCGAGAACTTTGCTGGCTACAAAAACCAGAACAACCTTTCGATGGTGGCGCAACAAGTTCAAAAAATTGGCAACAAATTGCAATTCGTGCCAATTTACCCAAAAAATCTGTTCACGGGCAAGATCGAATTTCCAACCCCAGCCTGGGACAAGCGTTAACCACCAAGCAGTGACTCGAGCTTAAATAACTCGAGTCACTTTTTTGATGCAGTATTCTCGAGGTGAATGTGGAAATTGTCTCGCAAGGCTTGCAAAGTATTATTGACGGACTTTTAACGGGCGGTGTTTACGCCATGATCGGTGTCGGACTGTCACTGATTTTTGGGGTCATGAAAGTGATCAATTTTGGTCACGGCGAATTTGTGATTTTGGGCATGTACAGTGCTTTTTTTGCCTTTAGCGCCCTGGGTATTGACCCGTTCGTTAGTATTTTGTTTATCGCGCCATTGGCTTACGGTCTGGGGTTTTTGATTCATCGTTTGGTGCTCAGCAAGCTTTTGGGCGCAAACCAGCAAAGCACCCAACTTGCCACGCTGGGAACAGGCTTAATTATTTCAAACTTGCTGCTCTTAAAATTTGGGGCGCAACCCCAATCGTTTTACAATGAAAGCTCGAGCAACACCTGGTCTGTGCACTTGGGAACGCTCGAGTTGCGCATCACGATCATTCGGTTTGTGGCTGTGCTCTTGACGGC
>JAYTKL010000595.1:0-4933 GCA_043730305.1 Deinococcales bacterium
AACTGGTCGTTTCTGGGACTGGTGGCGCTCGAGAATCCACCCAAAGCAAATGCGGCGGCAGTTGTCAGGGCGTTTAACGAGGCGGGCATTCGGGTGAAATTAATCACGGGCGATTACCCCGAAACCGCCCAAGCCATTGCGCGACAAGTCGGTTTGCAGGGCGCTGAAACACTGACCACCGGCGAGCAAATCATGAACATGGACGATGCCACATTGAGGCTCGAGGCGGCAAAAACTTCGGTGTTCGCTCGGATGTTTCCCGAAGCCAAATTGCGGGTGGTCAACGCCTTAAAACAAAACGGTGAGGTGGTCGCCATGACCGGTGACGGGGTCAATGACGGTCCGGCGTTGAAAGCCGCGCATATTGGTGTGGCAATGGGCAAACGTGGCACGGAGGTCGCAAAACAGGCGGCGTCGCTGGTGCTGGTCAACGATGATTTGAGCAGCATGGTTGATGCAGTAGCGCAGGGTCGCAGAATTTATCAGAATTTCAAGAAGGCTATTTCTTACATCGTTTCGATTCATATTCCAATCATCTTGACCGTGGCAGTGCCACTGCTGGCAAGTTGGAAAATCTCCAACCTCTTTAGCCCCGTGCATATTATTTTTCTCGAGCTTGTCATGGGACCCACCTGCTCGATTGCTTTCGAGAACGAACCCGCCGAAAAAGGACAGATGCAGCAAGCACCGCGTGCCTTGACCAGCTCGCTTTTTGCGGGTTCAGAGCTGGCGTGGAGTATCGCTCAGGGCTTTGGAATTGCGCTGGCGGTGCTGGGTGTTTATTTTGTTTTCATGCGCCAAAATCAGCCTGCGGGTGTGATCCGTACCCTGGTTTTTTCGACGCTCGTGCTCAGCAATATTTTTCTGACTTTGGTCAATCGTTCATTCACACTTTCTGTTTTTCAAACCCTTTGGACCCCCAACAAAACACTGTGGTTAATGCTTGGAATAACGTTCTGTCTGTTGCTGACGACATTGTTTATCGAACCAGCCCAGCAGTTGTTCGGCTTTGCTCACGTGTCGCTGACTCAATTTGGTTGGTGTGCGCTGGCTGCTTTGGCTGGTGTGGGTTGGATCGAGGCATTCAAAGCCAGCCGTTCTCGAGGGCTGAGCACTGCTGTGGTGCAACACTGAAAACCAAACTGGGATTGACCGATTTGAGATTGACCATGCAAAAACAATGCAGCCCACAGGACGAGCCAACAACCAAGTCGCTCGAGATAAAAAAGGAGATCAACATGTATAGCCCACAAAACTTTGACGAAATCAGCCTTCAATCACTCTCGAGCGAACTGCCTACAGATCAGGTCTTAAGCCTGATTTGTGTGGTCAACCCAGCCAGTGCAATCAATCAGGGCGGTGCGATGCGCATTCGAGTTAAAAACTTGCTGACCGAACTCGAGATTCCAGAGCCACTCAGCGATTTTGTCATGGCTGACCTGAGCGAAGCTGGGCACACCACCCGAACCCGCGCTTACTTCGTCTGGGACGAGCATGGGCATCTTCAACGACGGGTGGTGGATGTACAACTTGAGCTTCCAGAATCTGCCAGTTACGGCGCACCAGACCTCGAGCCGTTAACTGCTGTTCTGGCTTCCAGTCCACACAACGTGATCGTGCTGGTCGATCATGCCTGGGGACGCCTTTTCAATGTGCGCCTGGGTGAAATTCGTGAAATCCATGATGCCCTTATGCCAAATGGCGGACGGCGCGAAGCCGCCCGCAACTTTGACGACAATCAGTACGTCGAGCATCAGGATCAAGTTTTTTGGAATAAAATTGTTGAACAACTGACAAAATTGCGTCAGTCTGGGGCGCTCGAGCAATTGCTGATTGCCGGTCCACCAGAACTTCGTGAAAGCCTGAGGACAGAACTGACTGCGGATTTGACGGGCGCACTTGTCGGCGAATTTAAAGTTCCAGGCGATGCCAGTGCTGCCCAGGTGCTCGAGGCGGCGCAATCGGCGCTCGAGATGGCAGTCAGCAATGCGGATGAGGCGGCACTCGAGCATGTCCGCGAACGGGGCGTGAGCGGAGCTGAGATGACCCTGACCGCAGTTCAGGAAGGCAGTGTCTATGAACTTCTGGTGGCGGGTGACGGCTCGAGCACACCCGTCTGGCGAGACACCCAGGGTTATGTTTTTGGAGTCTACCCAGATCAAGGCATTTCGACCTTGACCGGCGGCGGCGTTGAAGGCAAGCAATTGCGTGACGTGATTGGTGGACTGCGCGAGAATTTTGGCTTAAAGGTGCGTTACTTGCAAGGCGAAATAGCGCAGCAACTCGAGGCTGAAATGGGAGGCTTGGCTGGCTTGCAACGTCATCCAGACCGAGCATGAACCTGGGTTGGTTGCAAGGTTTGATTCCCGACCCTGCGGCTGAGGCAAGGCACGCCCTCGAGCAACGTTACCGCGAGGAAACCAGCGAATTAGAACTGGTCAAAAAACTGGCGAGCGCCATGAAATACCCGCAAGATCAAGCCCAGTTGTTGACCATCGCGGGGCGCAAAGACAAGCACCTGGGGCAACTCGAGACGCTGATGGGTCACTTCGACGGCACAATTGCGCCGCTCGAGGTGACAAGTGTTCCCCCAGAGAACACCTGGGAGGCGTTGTCGAACGCACTGAATGCCGAGTCTCACGATATTGAGAGCTATCACGAATTGCGCCCGTTGCTGCAAGACGACCCCAACATGGTGGCGCTGCTCGAGAACATTGTCGAAACCGAACGCAGCAACAAAAATGAATTGCGCGAACTGATGGGCAAACTCGATCCTTACGCTTATGACGCCACCCTTTGAGTTTTGAATGCCCGTTTGAGTTGGCGCTTGATGTCCGCATCGGTTTCTCGAGTTTTAAGGTCTTGTAAGGCTTCTAAAACTCGAGGGTTGCTGCAAGTTTCGATCAGGCTGCCAACCGCCGCTCGTCGCACTCGAATGCTGGGGTCGGTGTTGGCTTTGGCAATCAAAACTTCGATCAGATCACCTGACACGGGCAGCGGGCTGACCTTGCAAGCCTCGCAACTGAGGGAATGCAGCGCCGCAGCCCTGACCCTAGGAACGGCATCCTCGAGAAGCGCTCGAAGTGGTTCGGCGCAACGTTCATCGGCAAAATGATCCATCGCCAGGGCGCAGTTGTAACGCACTCGAGGTTCGGGATGGTTTAAGCCTGCCAGCAAGTCATCAATCAACAAAGAATATTGCTCGGTTGCCAGCAAGTATTTCCGAAGCTCGAGAATGGTGCGCAGTGGCATCAGGGCAAAATGCTCACCGATGGTTTTAGCGTCTGCGCCCAGCAAAGTTGTTGCCAGTTCTGAAACTCGAGCCATGCGAGATTCTGGCACAAAAAATGCTTTGGGACATCCGCAATGGTGCTTATCTTTAAGCTCTTGTCATGAGTCGTGGTGTGGAACTGGATGCTTTCATCGTTTTTTTTGAACCGCTCGAAATTGGTCTTGCCAAAAGATTGCTCGAGTTTGAGGCTTCAACCTTGGAGCTTTTTCCGCTCGAGAATTCCAATCTCATTCGTGCCGCTCGGGTCATGGGCGACACGGATTTAAAACTGGCGCTCGAGAATATTCGCGCCCATCTGACTGAGAACCGCGCCAAGTGGATCGAAATTGGCGCTCGAGGTTACGCAGTCATTGATGGCAAGCGCGAGTACCGTCCTTGGCGCAAAAATGCTTATTTGACGCTCGAGAAACTCAGTTCACTCGAGAAACTCGAGCCTGAAGTGAAATATCACGCCCCTGGTTGAAAGACTTTTTCCAGCGCCTCACGCATCACACGCACGTCTGGCTCAAGACCAGTCCACATTTTAAAAGCGATTGCGCCCTGATACACCAGCATTCCCAAACCATCCAGCGTCCTTGCCCCTCGAGCCTCTGCGGCTTGCAAAAACGGTGTGCGTGGCGGATTTGGAATCACATCGCAAACAGTCATGTTTGGCATAATTGAATCGTATTCGAGGTTTGGACGGTCTGAAATGTTCGGGTACAAACCAATCGAGGTGGCGTTTGCCAGAATGCCCGTGTTTTCTGGCACGGCATACGCGCTTGACCAAGGCACAAATTCGGCTGTGGCTGGCGTATTTTCATTCAAGAGTTTTACAAGCGCCTCCCCTCGAGCCTGATCGCGGTTGACGACAGTAATATGTGCCGCACCATTTAACGCAAGTTCCACCGTCATCGCTCGAGCCGCACCGCCCGCACCCAGAATCACCACTTTTTTCCCGCGTACCTCAAGGCTTGCATCTTCGGTTAACGCCCGAATAAAACCTTTGCCATCGGTGTTCTCGCCAATCAATTTGTTGCCCTCGCGCCGAATCGTGTTGACCGCGCCCATCAACCGCGCATCGGGCGCGACCTCATCCAAAAACTCGAGCACCGCGACCTTGTGCGGAATGGTGCAATTGATGCCCGCAAAATTCATGGCGCGTAAGCCTTGCACGGCTGCTTTCAGGTCTTCTGGCAGGACTTCAATGTTCAGGTAGCGCCAATTCAAACCGAGCGCCTTAAAACCAGCTTCCTGCATGACAATGGTTGGATTTTCAGCGACAGGATGACCGAAAACGCCGACCAGTTCGGATTTGTAATTGGTGTTTGACATAAAACCTCCAAGCCTTAAGCCTAGCCTAAATCAACTACAGCTTGAAATACAAAAACTTGTGGACACTCGAGGCAAAAAACCATGGATTCCCGTTATTGTACTCAATAGGAGGAATTTTCAATGCCACACAAAGCGACTGTTTCTTTGGACACCAATCGAGTGATTGGTCAGATCTCGCCACTCTTGTTCAGCGGTTTTGCCGAGCACATGGGACGCTGCATTTACGAGGGTATTTACGACCCAGGATCAAAGCACGCCGATGCTCGAGGGTTTCGCACCGATGTACTCGAGGTGTTAAAAGCGCTTAATTTTCGGTCAATTCGTTAC
>JAYTKL010000596.1:0-4309 GCA_043730305.1 Deinococcales bacterium
CGCCGTCGGTCGCGCCAAATCGCGCCGTACCGTCGAAGAGGCGCAAGCCGCCGACCGCCGCGTGATTTTACTCACGCAGCGCGACAGCACCAATGACGACCCGGCAGGCGAAGACCTGTTCGAGATCGGCACACTTGCCGCCGTGAAGCAAGTTGTTCGGATGCCCGACCAAACCTTGGAGGTTCTGGTTGAGGCACTCGAGCGCGTCACGGTTTCCGATTACCTGCCCACACCGTACCTGCGGGCAGTCGCCAACACCCTCGAGACCACCCCAGGCGCAGACGCCCATACCTTGCGCGTGCTTGCGGACGAAGTGCAGTCCAATTTTGACAAGTACGTTGGTCAGAACAAAAACTTGCGCCTCGACAACATTCACCTCGAGCACCTGCGCGGTCTGACTGACGCTGGCGCAATCGCCGACACGGTTTCGTTCCATGCCATGTGGGAAGTATCCGAAAAACAACAAATCCTCGAGACACTCGATCTGCGCAAACGCCTCGAGCTGGTCTTGCAATTTTTAAACCGCGACCTCGAGCGTTTCGATCTTGACAAAAAGATTGCCGCCCGCGTCAAAGAGCAGATGGATCAGAACCAGCGCGAGTATTACCTGCGTGAACAGATGAAAGCCATCGGCAAGGAACTCGGCGGCGGCGAAGACGGTCCTGCCGAAGTCGAAGACCTGCGCGAACGCATTCAAAAAGCTGGAATGCCCGAAAAAGTTCTCGAGAAAGCCCTGAAAGAACTGGCGCGTCTCGAGCGCACCCCAGGCGGCAGCCCAGAGACAACAGTTGTTCGCAATTACCTCGACTGGTTGCTCGACACCCCGTGGAACAAGCGCGACGAAGAAATCCTGGACATCAAACGCACCCGCGACATTCTGGATGCCGACCATTACGGTCTGGATGACGTGAAAGAACGAATTCTCGAATTCCTAGCGGTGCGTCAACTGACCCAAGGCATGGCAGATGCGGGCGAAGCCCTGAAAAAAGCCGAACTCGAGCGCCGTGATGCCGAAGATGCCGCCAATGGTGTCGTGACAGCGACTCCAGAAGTCCCTAAAAAGGACGCTCCGAGCGCCCAAGACAAACCCGAAGAGGGCGAACTCCGCGCCCCAATTCTGTGCCTTGTGGGACCTCCTGGCGTGGGTAAAACCAGCCTTGGCAAGAGCGTTGCCAGAAGTCTGAACCGCCAATTTGTCCGCATGAGCTTGGGCGGCGTGCGTGACGAATCCGAAATTCGAGGACACCGCCGCACCTACATCGGTTCAATGCCAGGACGCATCATTCAGAGCATGAAAACCGCAGGTGTGATCAACCCAATCATTTTGCTCGACGAGATTGACAAGATGAGCAGCGATTGGCGCGGCGACCCCAGCAGTGCGATGCTCGAGGTGCTTGACCCAGAACAAAACCACACCTTCCAAGACCATTATTTGGAAGTTCCATACGATCTTTCCAAGGTCATGTTCATTACCACAGCCAACAGTTTAAACACGATTCCACGCCCACTTCTTGACCGCATGGAAGTCATCGAAATTCCTGGTTATACGCTTAACGAAAAAATCGAGATTGCGAAGAATTTCCGCCTGCCACGCCAAATCAAATCGCACGGCTTGGAAAACAAACTCGAGCTGACAGACGACGCCTTAACGCGTATCGTCCAGGAATACACCCGCGAAGCCGGCGTGCGCGGACTGGACAGGCAAATCCAAAAAGTCACCCGCAAAGTGGCTCGAGAATCACTCGAGAAACCTTGGGAGGGCATGAAGCAAGTCAACGGCAAGAACATCGAAGATTACCTTGGCGTGCCAATGTTTGAAGTCGAAACCAAAGAGAAAGAATCACAAGTTGGCGTTGCCCAAGGTCTGTACTGGTCAAGCGTCGGCGGTGGTTTACTCGTCATCGAATCGCTCGCCACACCAGGCACGGGCAAGATCAGCTTCACCGGTTCGCTCGGCGATGTCATGAAAGAATCCGTTCAAGCCGCAATCGCCTACCTTCGCGCCCATGCCACGACCTACGGCGCTCACCCAGATTTTTACAAGAACCTCGACATTCACGTTCACTTCCCCTCGGGCGGCACACCCAAAGATGGTCCGAGCGCGGGCATTGCCATCGCCACCAGCGTCATCAGTGCCATCACCAAACGCCCCGTCCGTGCCGACATTGCCATGACCGGCGAGATTTCACTGCGCGGCAAAGTCCTGATTATCGGCGGCGTCAAAGAGAAGCTGCTCGGCGCGTACCAAGCCGGCATTCGCAAAGTCATCATCCCAAAAGGTGATGCCCCGTACCTGAAAGACGTGCCAGACACCATCAAAGCCGAACTCGAGATCACACTGGTTGAAGAGGTCGCGCAAGTGCTGGACATGATGCTCGAGCCTCAACGCGAAGAGGACAAGCTTGCGATTGAAGCGGTCAGCATTACGATGCCACCCGCAACTCAACCCACGCAGCAACCAGGCGTTTAAGGTTTTAAGGAATTAAGGAGGCTCGAGTGTGATGCTCGAGCCTCTTTTGGTTTCTAACGATTTGTCCTTTCGATAACCATTCGTCAAATTGCAATCGTGTAATATGATTTTAGAAAGTGGGTGAAGTTATGGGAAAAATTCAATCGTTATACCTCGTGGCTGAACCGTCGTTTATCGAAGGTGTCTCGAGAATTTTTGACTTTGCAGGCAATCTGAGCGTTTACAATGAATCAGATACGCCCGAAGAAGCTGACCTTCAAGCGCTTCGTGCCGACTGGGAAGCCTTGGCTGGAGACATGCGTTCTGCTGTTGGGTCAGTCATGACTTCTTTGGAGAAGTAACTTGTCAAAAAATAAACGTCCCAATCAACAATCTGAAATTAAACCGCACGAGAAAGACTTGACCAGAACCAAACCAAACAATTCCGAAGGCAGTCTGGTCACAACTCGCCAAACCATGAGTGTGTCCCGTTCAGGACTTCTGCCCTCGCCTCAAGATTTGGCAGATTACGAAAAAGTTAGACCTGGAACAGCAGAACTTATTCTGAGAAGTTTTGAAAAACAACTTGACCACCGAATTTCCCTCGAGAAAGATGCAATGTCGAGCGGAATCAAAGCCCGCAATCGAGGACTGGATTACGGGCTGATTTCTGTACTGGCGGCATTGGGTGTGGCTTTGGTGCTTGGGTTAAACGAGCATAGTCTCGAGGCGAGCATTATTGGTGGCGGTGGTATTGCCGCTTTGGCTGGTGTTTTTGTCTATGGTTCGCAAGCACAACGTGCCGAACGTCAAGAAAAGCGTGAACAACAAACTAAAAAATTAGGGAAATAAGGTTTAAGGATTTTTCAGGGTTGGGATTAAAAGGCTCGAGTGTGATGCTCGAGCCTCTTTTTGATGAGGGCGTGTTGATCGCTCGAGATTTGTATTGCTCAGGTATTGTGATTCTCGGGCACTGGGAAAACTTCAGCCACAAAAGATTTTATTTCAAAGCAATCTGACGTACTCAATGTCCCGCATTCTTTTGTTGCGCAACCATTTCAGGACGAGGCATAACGCCAGTGGTTTCAGCCACCACTTCAGCCACAATCTCGGGATGTTTTGAGGCGATCACCAAAAACATTCTGGCTGCCCCTGTTGGTTGCCGTCGTCCTTGTTCCCAACCCTCGAGCGTCCGAGCGCTGACCCCGATCATTTGCGCAAATTTGTTTCTCGAGAGTTTAAATTCATTGCGGATTGCGGTTACGTCTGGGGCTTGGATGCTAAAACGGCGGCTCGGTTTTGCATTACCACGCATGATAGCTCCAGCTTCACCCACAGCGTTCAAGAGGGCATCGAAGTCAGCAGATTCCATATATTTTTTCTTGGTCATGGCATTTCCTTTCTGATTGCTTGGGCAAGTTGGCGTTCCATCTTTTTGGTCAAATCACTGCCTTTGCTTTTGGGTAAGGCGTACACCAAAAAAATTGTATGTTGGTCTTGAAAGTAAAAGTACCAAACTCGAAAGCCCCCTCGTTTGCCGTGCGTTCCAAGCGCCGCACGAACTTTGCGCATTCCCAACGCGCTAGGGATTCGAGTTCCAGCTTCGGGATGCTCGAGTAAATCGTTTTGAAAAGCACGATATTCTTCATCGCTTAACAAGTTGGTAATGATTTTGGTGAAGATGGGCGTTTCGATGAATTCCATGAAACCTCGAGTCTAAATATACTACACTGACGTTGTAGGTTCAATATGAAAACACACTACAGCGGTTTGCATATCCGTTGACGCAATTCTTGCTCTCACTTCTATGCAAACCGCTGACTGTTGCGACTCCCTCTGGTCGCCAATGTTCGACGCTTC